>DASTKE010000374.1:0-3609 GCA_035716105.1 Ktedonobacteraceae bacterium
CGCGTGACACGCGGTTTGCCACATCCGACCCTTCGCCAATCATACATTACCTTTTTTGAGAACCCTTGACGAGGAGAAAATTCTGGGCTATAATTAAGTCAGGGTTGACTTAAAGAAAAGAGCAAGCATATGTATAAGCAACTGATGCTGTTGGGGTTATTGTTGGAACGCCCCATGTATGGGCAGCAGATACGCGAGGTCATCGAGGCGCACCATGACCTGTTCGCGAACTTTATCAAGAAACCAACTATCTATTACCAGCTTGACCGGCTGGTGCAGGATGGCTATCTGGAAGTGCGGCGCGAAACGGTTGAGGCACCGGGAACGGGCTATGCACATGAAGAACTCGCGCCGCGTGAGCGCGAAGTCTACTACATCACCGCTGCAGGGCGCGCTCACTTCACACAACTGCTGCGCGACATGCTGAGCAGCTACGCGCCGGGCTTGCGCGAAGTGGATGCCTGCCTGTTCTTCCTGCACCACCTCGCGCCGGGCGAGGCTGTCGCACTCCTTAAAGAGCGCCGCGAGCTGATCTCGCGCTATCGCGAACTCGTCTCGCAGCAAATGGGCGCGTATGACATTCATGATGATGCCCACCTGCTCGTCAACGACCACACGCTGACCCTGCTCAACGCCGAGCTTGATTGGCTTGTCCGTACGATTGCCCACCTGAGCAAGCGCGTCAGAACGTAACGTAACCCGTCTTATCTGTACGTCCTCAAGGCATCGCCCCTACGACTTCCGGTTTCTCCTTGAAGGATGGAGGATTCCGTATCGTATGTACTTCATAAAATATACAAAATGTGCGACTACTAAGTCAGATTTGACTTAAACATCAAGGAGATGTTTCGATGGGAAAAATGGTACGCTCACCGCTGTTTTTAATGGCGCTGACCATCTTTATCGACTTCACCGGCTTCGGGCTGGTGATCCCCCTGCTGCCCTTCTGGGCGGAACGATTGGGCGCGAATTCCGTAGGCGTCGGCCTCGTGCTGACCGTCTACGCGCTGGCCCAGTTTCTCTTCACGCCCGTCCTGGGTTCGCTTTCTGACCGCTTTGGGCGTCGCCCGATCATCATTATCTCGTTGTTGATCGAGTGCGTTTCCTTCGCACTGACCGCCCTGGCGGGTACGCTGCCACTGCTGCTGCTGGCGCGTTTCGTCGGTGGCCTGGGTGCCTCGAATATCGGCACGGCGCAGGCGGTGGTTTCGGATGTCACGCCGCCAGAAGGCCGCGCTCGCGGCATGGGCATGATTGGCGCGGCGATTGGACTGGGCTTCGTAGTTGGCCCGGCGCTTGGCGGCGCGCTGGCCCCTCTTGGGCCGGCCTTACCGTTCTGGGTGGCAGGCTGCGTCGCGCTCGTCAACGCCTTGCTCGTCCTGGCCTTCCTGCCAGAGACGCGCAAGCAACGCGAGCAGGCTGGAGAGGCCAGCCAAAAGCGTACGGGTCTACTGTTTGCCGGATGGCGCAATGCCTTACGCTACCCGGTTATCGCCCGGCTTGTCGCTGTCAACCTGCTCTTCACGTTGGCCTTCACCGCGATGGAGGCGGTCTTCCCGCTCTTTACGCAGCAGTTGTTTGGCTGGAAGGCCATGCAAAACGGCTACGTCTTTACCTACGTCGGCATCATCATTGTGATTATGCAAGGCGGTCTGGTCGGGCAACTGGTCAAGCGCTTTGGCGAGCGAGTCGTACTGCTGTTCGGCCTGATTCTGCTGGCCGCTGGCCTCGCCTTGCTCCCGTGGAGTACCAGTCTCGCGCTCCTGCTCGTCTCCCTGGGCATCCTCAGCATCGGAGACGGGGCGATCACGCCGACGATCTCCACGCTGCTCTCGTTCGCCGCCCCTGAAGAGGCGCAGGGCGAGACGCTGGGTCTTGCGCAGGGCGTCGGAGGTCTGGGCCGCATCGTGGGGCCGCTGGCTGCCGGAAGCCTCTTCGAGCTCGGAGCAGGCATCCCATTTCTCGCCGGTGCTGGCCTCGTCGTCCTCGCCTTACTGGTTGCGCTCCCCTCGCTGCCGAAGATCAAACGCGAGGCGCAGACAGAGCAGGCATCACCAGAAACGCAGGAAGAGGTTGCTGTTCGTCAATAAAACTCTGGCAATATTGGAAAGATGTACCTGTTACGAGGCGCAAACCGAGGTTTGCGCCTCGTAACAGGTACATCTTTCCAATATTGCTACTTGCTTCTCTGGAACATCTGCGCTATTATAGACGTATCTTTGGAGTCTCTTCATAGATATAGGAGGAAACAGCGATGGCTGGTGGCGGATCGAGCAAAGAGCGCAAAAGACAGCAGAAGCGAGCAGAGCCAGACGCGCAGGCGAATGCGGCCCGCAGCGCTTCGCGTGTCAGTAAAGCGGCAGGAAGCCTGGGTTCCTCCAGTATGCATGTCGAACAGAACGGCAATATTGCTGGCAAGAAGGCGGTTTCCGGGGCGCGCAGTGTATCCGCATCCGCCGCGAAACGCGGGCGGGGACAGGGACAGGGGAGCAAAGCGAGGAAGCGCAAGAGCGCTACGCCACCACGTTCGTCGTCTGCCGCACCACCTGCTCCCGCGCCTCGCACCCAAGATACACGCTTCATTGATTGGATACGCAGTGCCTGGAACGGCATGGAGCCGCATCACCAGCAGCGTGTCTTCGGCTTTATGCTGCTCGTGCTGTCATTGCTCTTACTGGGCATTTTGACAGTCTTCCACTCTGTGCCAGTTCTGTCAGTCCTTGCAAAGTTTTTCAACGACTTTTTCGGCTGGTCTTCCTACCTGCTGGCACTGGGCTTGATTGCGTTCTCCGTTGCACACATGGCAGAGGGTATCCAGAAAAAGCGCCTCATTCGCTGGCCGCTGGTGATTGGCCTACTGGTGCTCTGGCTGATCGTGCTCGCGGAAAGCCGCCTGATCGGTGGACCGAAAGTTGGCGGCGTTGTGGCCACTTTGCTCGTGATCCCGCTTACGGGCTGGTCGCCCCCTGTCATTCAGGTGATCCTCGTCGGCCTGTTCATCGTCGTCTCCATTGTGGCGTTTCGCATCACCTTTGGACACGTGCTGCTGGTCGGGCGTGCGTTTAGAAAGCTGATCGCGGACGGGCAGAGCGGACAGGCGAGCGGAAATGGCCGGTCGGGTGGTCCTTCGCCCTATCTTGGACAGCGCCCGCGTTACAGCCGTTATAGCGCTGCCCCTGCACCTTCCGCTCCTGGCGCGCCGGACGGTGAGGATGGCTATGAAGACGACGAGGATACACCCATAGTATTTGAAAGCGACTTTGACGAGAACGACGATCCCCATAACGATATCAACCTGCACCGGCACGAGGTCGGCCTGGTACCGCCTGGTGGGCGTTCGGCAGCGCCATTAAATCGCGATGAACACGATGCAGCCGTGCAGGGTGCGCACCAGCAGCCGTTACCCTTCAATGCACCCGCGCCTCCTCCTGTACCGTCTGTGCCTGTCAACAAAAACCCGACGAAGGCCGGTAAGCGAGGCAAGGATAAGCAGGATGCGATGGAGCCGCTGGCCCCGAACCCCTTGTTACAAAGCCAGAACTCGCCGTGGGTGCTGCCCGATATCGCGATGCTCAACAATCCTGATGATGTCAAGCTCCAGATGTTTGG
>DASTKE010000375.1:0-2896 GCA_035716105.1 Ktedonobacteraceae bacterium
TTTCACCTCTTCATCTGTTTTCACTGTCCGACGCAGTACATAGTACAGCACGCCCGCGACGAGCATACCGACGTAGTAGGCGATATCGGCACCGTGCAGCAGGGTTGCCATCGGGCCGGTGTAGAGCGAGGAGTTCATGAAGGGAATGGAGATGGCGAGACCGACGAGGAAGGCGACCAGGCCGGGCCACGCTATGGCGCGTTTGAACGAGACATGCAAGCCGTCGGGGCGTGTGGACTGTCCTGGATGCAGGAAAAAGTCGACGAAGACAACGGCCAGCCAGGGACCAATCCAGTACGAGATCAGCAGCAGGAAGTTTTCGTACTTGCCTGAGAGACCAGTTGAGCCATAGAGCGCGAGCGCGCCGCCCAGGATACCAACAGCTATGACCGAAACCCAGCGCTTGATCGGCACGTCAAGGGTAAGCAACGAGAGCGCGCCGGTGTAGATGTTGAGGGCGTTGGCGGCAATCGTCCCCAGGATAACGGCTATCAAGGCGGGTACCCAGATCGGCCCCATGACCTTCACCACCAGATCAATCGGTGCCAGGCTCAGGCCGATAGTCGCCACCGCCGCGCCGAGCACCTGCAGCCAGACGCAGCCGATGAAAGCACCGGCGAAGACTGCGCCGAAGACGCGCCACTTCGAGGTGTTCGCAGGAAGGTAGCGCGCATAGTCCGAGGCGTAGGGCGACCAGCTAAAGACATACGAAGCGACCGCCGTGGTCATGAGCACGAACAGGCCGAGATGATCGGCGAAAGGCAGATTGGAGGTCAAGCCAAAGTGCGCCTGCGGCAGGCCAATGACCGACATCACCACAAAAATCACCGCCAGCAAGATGGCGCTGATGGCTTCAAAGCGATGGATGAGGTTGTAGCCGTACACGCCAATCAACATCTGCGCGGCGGTCAATAGCAGCAGCGAGACCCAGAACGGCAGCGTGGTCAGCCGCGCAATGGCGAAGGCTCCAACGATGCTGTTGACCGCGTACCACCCACTCGCGCTGACCCAGTTGAGAAGTGCGGGCAGGTACGCGCCGCGCAGGCCGAAGCTGTGGCGTGTGAATGAAAGCTGGGGCATGCCAATCTCTGGCCCCATGCTCGCTGTGAGCGCGAGCAGACCACAACCAATGATATTTCCGACGATAATGGCAATCACACCATCGGCAAAGCCGAGGCCAAAGACGATTGCCAGCGCTCCAACCAGCCAGACGGGCAGTCCCATGTTGGCCGAGAGCCAGAGCGTAAACAATGTACGAGGGCGACCATGCCGCTCATTGGCCGAGACCTGCTCGATGCCGTGCGGCTCAACCGTCAGCACCTGCCCCCGGTACTCACTCCCCCCTTCCAACCGGTTCTCCACTGAACTGACCTTGCTCATTGCTTTCTCCTTCTTTTTCTCAAATGGGTAAACGAGCAATTGTCAGTAAGTGTAACTTTTACACTTACTCCACTGACAAAAAAGAAAAGGCGCGAAGTGTTTCGTTCCATGCTTGGTGTCTAATATACACTAACAACCTTTGCCAAAAGTATACCCAAGAAAACGCAAAAAAACAAGTGTATTTTGGCTCATCCCCGAAAAAAGTGAGCTGGCTTGCTTAGACAGAGGCTGAGATTTCTGATAGACTCTCATCGATGACCATGTGGTGCTATGTTGCAAGGAGGGCAAGCATTGATGAGGGCCTCAGATACTTCTTCTCCCTTTTTACCTCTTCCAGATGACATCGTGATCTCGTCAGTTCATCCAACCACAACCGAGTTGGTCGTTTCCATTGCCTGTAAAAAGCCTTATGCTCTCTGTCCTCGTTGTGGAGCACGTTCGGAACGTATACATGGGTACTATGGAAGAACGGTCGCAGACCTGCCTTGCGGTGGTCGGCGCGTGATCCTGGCACTGACGGTACGGAAATTCGTCTGTATCCATTCCTGCTGTCCGCAAAAGATCTTCACCGAACGCCTGACCGAGTTGGTCCAATCCTATGCGCGCATGACCAATCGGCTCCGGGAGGCACTGATCGCGCTCGGCCTGGCTACTAGTGCCCAGGTGATCGAGCGGTTAGCGCCAGAACTTGCCATGAAGGTTTCGGCTCCCACCCTGCTTCGCCGTCTGCGTGAGGTCACCTGTCCGCCTCCCCAATCGGTACGCATTCTCGGTGTCGATGATTGGTCATGGAAGAAGGGCCAGACCTATGGAACCCTGCTCGTGGATCTGGAGTTACGCAAGCCAATCGAACTCCTTGCAGATCGCCAGGAGAAAACTCTTATCGCCTGGTTGCTCCTTCATCCAGAAATCCAGGTCATCAGCCGTGATCGAGCAGGAGCCTATGCAGCTGCCGCAAAGAAAGGCGCTCCCCAAGCTCAACAGATTGCGGACAAATTTCATATTGTGAAAAACCTGCGCGATGGGCTCAAAGACCTGATGGCGCGCAAGCAGAGAGCGTTACCAGAAGTAGAAGAGCTGACCGCTGATGGGATTCCTCTGCGCGCACGTGGGAAACAACAGAAGAGTGTTCTCGCGGAAGTATCCACATCAGATGAGCCTGAAAAGCATTGGCGGTCGATGTCAAAAGAGCCACGCCTCTTTCCTGCAAAGGGACCAGCATTGTCGGCTGCACAGTCTCGTAGTCAGGTGGCTCGTACCAATCGGATCGCGCGCTATGAGGCGGTTCACGCGCTTCATCAGCAATTCGTTTCCGAGCGTGAAATTGCCCAGCGCTTGAAGATGTCACGTAATACGGTCCACAAGTTTCTGGTCTCAGAATCTTTTCCAGAGCGATGTCAGCGCCCCAAATCGACGAGTATCCTTGACCCCTACAAGCCCTATATCCTCGACCGATGGAAGGCAGGTTGTTGGAATGGCACACAGATCCTTTCCGAAGTCAGGAAACTCGGCTACA
>DASTKE010000376.1:0-2319 GCA_035716105.1 Ktedonobacteraceae bacterium
GGTGTGCCGGTGTCCTGTTGGTTGGAAGGAGCGTACCGCGCCGCTGCGGTCGGGATGATGGCTCCCGGCTCCCGGCGTCGCACCGGCAGCGGACGAGCCAACTTTGGCCTCGACTACCAGAGGCAGTGCGCTATTCACCAGTCCGGCGCGATAGAGCGGTGCCAGCCCCAGGATCGCCGCCGTCGCCATACAGCCCGTACCGCTGATCAATCCGGCTCCGGCCAGTTCTTCGCGGTGCAATTCGGGCAGGCCATAAACGGCTTCAGGTAGCAGTTCCGGCACGCCGTGTTCGCTGCCGTACCACTGTGCGTAGAGGGCAGGCGAGCGCAGGCGAAAATCCGCCGAGAGGTCGATGACTCGCGGCGCTAGCTGCCGGTAGCGCTCAATCGCCTGGGACGAGGCTCCATGAGGCAGGCAGAGAAAGACAATATCGCAGGACGACAGGTCATCGGGACGACAGAAACGCAGAGCGGAGAGCTTGCGTAAATTTGGATGCATGCTGTGCAGGTATTGGCCCGCGTGACTGCTTGAAGCGACCTGTGCCAGTTCGATCAGAGGATGGAAGAGCAGCAGGCGCGCCAGTTCGCCCCCGGTGTAGCCGGAGCCACCGACGATGGAGGCGCGTACGCGGCCTGTTGTGTTTGTTATGTTGATCGTACCCGTTGCGCTCATTGTGTCATCACCTCCGCGCCTTCCC
The DNA here is from genome assembly GCA_035716105.1 of Ktedonobacteraceae bacterium. Lineage (GTDB taxonomy): Bacteria > Chloroflexota > Ktedonobacteria > Ktedonobacterales > Ktedonobacteraceae > CADDYT01. The sequence goes on from DASTKE010000376.1 coordinate 698, forward strand.
GCGCCTGCACGCGACCGTTGCTTACAGTTGCTATGATGTAATCGAGCATCGCACCGGGAATATCCACTCCGGTCGGAGCGATGCTGTTGCGAAACTCCATTGTGGCGTTGATCTCGTTGAGCAGCAGGCCGCGCTGCTCGTCTTCCAGCACGTCGATAGCCAGGATGCCGCCCCTGGTATCACCGCCAGCGGAGAAGCTGACAACAGCACGCGCCGCACGCTGGCAGAGATCATCGAGTTCGGGTGTGACGGGGCAGTTGCTGGCCGTGGCACCGCGTGCGGTGTTGGTGATCCAGTGGGCGCTGGAGCGATAGATGGCGCAGATCGTGCGCTCACCGACGACGAAGGCGCGGATGTCGCGCCGCGGCTTGGCGACGTACTCCTGGATGTAGTGGATATGGTGCGCGTAGGAGCCGAGCGTCTCCTGGTGTTCCAGCACCGCCTCAGCCGCGTCGCGGTCGTTGATGCGTGCCAGCAAGCGCCCCCACGAGCCGGTAATCGGCTTGAGCACGGCGGGATAGCCCAGCGTCTCGATGCCACGCACGGCAGCTTCTGGCGCGAAGGCCAGCAACGTGCGCGGCACCGGCAGACCGGCCCGCAGCAGCGCCAGCGTCGTCAGCAGCTTATCGTTGCAGGTCGCGGTCACGCTGGCCGAGTTGAAGACGGGAATACCCCAGTTTTCCAGCACATAGAGCATCGCCAGCCCGCGAGACTGGCTCACGCTGCGGCACAGCACGGCATCGAACGCCGACCAGCGCTCGTCCAGCTCCGCCAGATCAAGCAGCAGTTCGCTGTCATCGATCACTTCATAGGTGATGCCGCGCTGCTGCATGGCCGCGAACAGCAGCTTCTCCTCCACACGAATACGCGAAGTCAGAATAGCCAGGTGCATCGCTTACTTCCTCCTGTTCTCTTGCTCTTATTCATCGCTCCTACTCGCCCCAGTCTTCCTCGATCTGCGGCGCAAGCCCAAGCTGCGGCGTCGCAACGTTCAGCACCTCAAGCTCCGCGCTACAATCGGGGCAATACACAATCTCGCCTACCAGGACATCATTATTCAACGCGATTTCGGCCTCGCACTCAGGACACATTGCCATGATCTTGTTCCTCCCTTTTGTTTACTTTTGATCCCAAACAAAAACGCCCTTCGTCCCTCGAAAGGACGAAGAGCGCAAGCACTGGTCATGCCAACTCTCGTGGTACCACCTTCATTCGCCGCCGCCTCGCGGCAAACGGCCTCATGGTAAGGGCTTTTCAGGGAAGCGAACAGACAGGTCACCCACAAGGGGATGGCCCTACTATACACGGTCAATACGCCAGGGGCGTATTGGTGAAAAGGCCCTTACCAGCCCAATAACGGGGGCTGGCCGATCCAGGTCTACTTTCGCCCGGCAAGGCGTGGTGTGTTGCCTCGCATCGCGAGCGATTTCTTCTGGTTGCTCCGGGTTTTATTCACGGCCTGGCACATACGGGCTTTTCAGCAGCCGCCCGCTCTCTGTCTGCCCCATCAACCGTTACTCGTCCCATCATCGCTTTTATGTAGTAGAGAGAGTGCTGTGCAGTTCCAGAGCGGGCTGCAAGCAGTCCGCTCTGGAACTGCACAGCACTCCCTCTACGTTTGT
>DASTKE010000377.1:0-3802 GCA_035716105.1 Ktedonobacteraceae bacterium
GCAAACAGGCCCGCTCGCAAGGCCGCTTCGTCCCAGGCTACGCCGCGTTCGCGCAGCATCTCCAGCGCGGCCAGCGCGGCAGTCGCGTTTTCAAGCTGGTGTTGCCCGGCAAGCGGTATTTCCAGTCCCGCGTACACCTGCTGCGGTGTCCAGACGGTGAAACGCTGCCACCCCGGATTGCGCGCCTCCAACTGATAACGATAGCTCAGCGCCGGTAATCGTCCCGCGCTCACTTCCTCTTGCGCAAGATCACCATCCGCCGGGCCGACGCGCACGAGCCGCGCCTGCTGTCGTTCAGCAACGGCGGCAATAGCGAGCAAGGCTTCCGGCGCTTGCGCGGATGTCACCACCACACCCTGCGGTTTGATGATGCCGGCCTTTTCAGTCGCGATTTTGGTCAGGGTATCACCGAGTACCTGCATGTGGTCATAGCTGATGGAGGTGATGACGGAGACGAGCGGCTGCGTCACGTTCGTGGCATCCAGACGTCCGCCCAGGCCAACCTCCAACACGGCATGGTCGATATGCTGGCGACTGAAATAGAGCAGCGCCAGGGCGGTCGCCACTTCGTAGGTGATGAATGGGCCAAACTCGCCTCGTTGCTCAATATCCTGTACGGCGACGCGCACCTCCTGCATCAATTGTGCCATCTCTTGCTCGGCAATCAGGCGGCCATTGACGCGGATGCGCTCACGGAAGGTGTGCAGATCAGGCTGTGTATAGAGACCGGTGCGCAATCCAGCCTCGCGCAAGACGCGCTCAATCAGCGCCGCCGTCGAACCTTTGCCCTTCGTTCCAGCTATGAGAGTGCTGGTATAGTGCTGCTGCGGATTGCCGAGCCATTCGAGCAGGCGAGCTTCACGAGGCAAATTCTCTTCGGGATTGCGCGTGTAGTGGCCGCTGCGCTCAAAATCGCTGAGGCTATACAGATAGGCAAGGGCTTCCTGGTAGTTCACAGATACGTCTCTTTTCTCTTCAATACGCATCAATGTATGAATAATTTGCTCAGGCGAGATCGGACATCCCGCGTATGATCGCATCGCTCATCTTAACGACGCGCATCATCTCATGCACGTCATGTACGCGCACAATGTCCGCTCCCTGTGCGATGCCCAGCGCCACTGTCGCCGCCGTACCTTCGATCCGTTCGGAAGGCGGCAAGCCACCGAGCACCAGTCCAATCGTCGATTTGCGCGAGGTGCCGAGCAAGATGGGACGGGCTAAGGCTCGCAGTTCTCCCAGGCGGTGCAGCAGGGTCAGATTCTCCTGCGGCGTGGTGCCGAAGCCGATGCCTGGATCAACGATGATGTGTTCCCATGCTACGCCAGCCGCCAACGCCAGATCAATACTGCCAGAGAGAAAACGGATTACGTCGCTGACGATCTCGTGCTTTTGATAGTCGCGCATATTCGCCATCAAGATCACCGGCACGCCGCGCTCACTCGCCAGTGCCGCCATTCCAGGATCGCGGCGCAGACCCCAGATATCGTTAATAATGCACGCTCCCGCGTCCAACGCCAGCCGCGCCACCTCGGCCTTATATGTATCGATAGAGATCATCACCTGTCCGGGCAGAGCGGCATACAACGCCTGGATCACCGGCAGCACGCGCTCCAACTCCTGTTCAGCCGGGATAGGAGCGAAATGCGGGCGCGTCGATTCTCCACCCACGTCGATGAGCGTTGCTCCCTCGGCCACAAACTCTTGAGCAAGTTGGACAGCATGCTGCACGACGGCATCCATTGATAACGTGTCCCCGGCAATGCCATCACCCGAAAACGAGTCGGGCGTGACATTGATAACGCCCATAACATGCGTCTGTTTGCCCCAATCTAAACGATGTTCTCCCCAGAGCGTAGGTGGTAATGCCGATTGCATGAATTTCACCTTTTTGGTTGTGTGCCTGGGTGAGAGTGGAAGGGCGGAGGCAAGCTACGCCCTTCCACCCTCACCCAGTACAACGGCGATAATAGCTATTCCCATAATATCGTTTTCGTTGCCTCAGTGCAAATACCCATGTTATACTTCTGTGTAGGCAGGTATACAAATCTTCTTGCTCATACGTCTTACATATAAATAAACAGAAGTTATGGGGGCAAGGCCACTATGCAGGATACAAGCGAGGAAAAGAAACATCTACGTACCTTTAATACCGCACGTCGCTGCCGTGAATGCGATGAGGAGGCTCTGGGACGCTGCCCAGATTGCCATAATGGTTTTTGCCAGGAACATTTTCCCAAGCAGCAACACTCTCCCTGCGCCGAGAAGCAGATGAAGCTGGCGCAGACGCAGGTGTGCTATGTGTGCGGCACGCAGGTTTACCCCGACCAGTGGTCGCTCTCGCGTACCTCGCACTTTATTGATCAATTTCGCTGTCGGGGTTGCGGTCGCTATATCTGCGATGAACTGCATACACAGAGCAAAACCGAAGACGTGGTGATCGTCCGCGAGGGGCTGCGCGGCCACCGCTACCAGTATATGAACCGCTATTGCGACCTGTGCGCTCCATTTGCGCGTATCGGTGGTATCCGTGGCATTGCGCGTTGGGTGGTAGCGGCAGGCACGGTAGCGGCCACCGTTTTCTTCTATATCCACCATTAAGAAAGGACGCCATAGACGGCAACCTGATGACTCTCTCACCAACCATACAAACTGCCATGACGCGCTATCAGGCAGAAATCCAGGACGCGCTGCGCAAGGCTGTGCAGCGTGCCAGCGCAGGCGATACCGAGGCAAACACGCTTCAAACTTTCTACGGGCAGATAGCCTATCACTTTGGCTGGGTCGATGAACACTTTTCACCGCTACAGAGCAAAGCGGGCAAGCTCTTGCGCCCAACGTTGCTCTTACTAGCATACGAGGCTGCCGGGGCATGGAATGCCATAGAAGATAGCGCGTACCCAGGCGATAAAATGTATTTGCAACGCGCTCTGCCTGCCGCTGCGGCCATCGAAATGACACATAATTTCACCCTGATTCACGATGATATCGAGGATGGCGATACGCAGCGCCACCACCGCTCGACCCTCTGGACACTCTGGGGTGTTCCACAGGCCATCAACACGGGGGACGGCCTGTTCGCGCTCAGTCGCCTGACGCTCTGGGGCGTGCTGGACGAAGGAGTTGAAAGCGATATTGCCGCCCGGCTGGGAGCCACGCTCGACAGGGCATGTCTGGTCATCGCCGAAGGACAACATCTCGATATCAGCTTTGAACAGCAGCAGGATATCTCCGTCGCCATGTACACCGATATGATTCGCCGTAAAACGGCTATTCTGATGGCCTGCGCGACAGAAATGGGGGCCATGCTGGGGACTCGCGACCAGCAGACAATCGAGCGTCTCCGCAGCTTCGGCGAGGCCATTGGTGTCGCCTTCCAGGTGCGCGACGATCTGCTCGGCGTGTGGGCCAGCACAACGGAACTAGGCAAGACGCCCGCCGGAGATATCTACCGGCGCAAGAAAAGCCTGCCCATCCTGCACGCACTGGAACACTCCAGCGAGCCGGATAGGGCTTACCTGCTCTCGGTCTACAGCGAGCAGATGCCCATCTCCAATGAACAGGTGGCAGCAGTGCTGGCTATCTTCGAGCGGACAAACACCAAAGCGTACTGCTGCGCTTTCCTGGCGGAACAATGCCGCTTAGCATTTGAAGCGCTACACAGCGTGCCACACAGCAACAATCCCATCGCAACCCGCGCCCTCCATGATATGGAGATGCTGGTACGCTTCGTCGAAGAGGCTGCTGTATAAGGAAAAGGAAACACCATCCAGGCCCAATTGTGTAGCGCATGCGCTACACA
>DASTKE010000378.1:0-2992 GCA_035716105.1 Ktedonobacteraceae bacterium
CCACAAAGAGAAGATTCGCGAGGCGATCAAGAAAAACCTGGGAGAGATTGTCAGCGAAGAGGGCATTATCCTCTCCGATGGCAAGAAGACCGTGCGTGTCCCCATTCGCTCCCTCGATGAATATCGCTTCCGCTTTGATCCCGGTCGCCAGCAGCACGCCGGTCAGGGTAATGGCAAGAGTAAGGTCGGCGACGTGGTGGCGCAGGAGCCGCGACCGGGCCGGGGCAAGAAGGGCGATGCCGGGAAAGAGGCTGGCTACGACTACTACGAAGCCGAGATTTCGATGGAAGAACTGGCGGCCATGATCTTTGAGGATTTAGCCCTGCCCAACCTGGAACAGAAACGCCAGCAAGAGCTGCAAACCGACGCCGTGCGCTTCACAGACGTGCGCAAAAAGGGTCCCATGACCAATCTAGACAAGAAGCGCACCATTATGGAGAATATGAAGCGCAACGCCGCCAAAGGCGAGGCCAAATTCCAGGACATCAAATCCGAAGATCTGCGCTTCAAGGTCTGGGAACCGACCATTCGCTATCAATCCAACGCCGTCGTGCTGGCCATGATGGACGTCAGCGGCTGCCATACAGCTGGACATCACATCGAGATGGCCGATGGGGCGTATAAGGACGTTTCTGAGATTGCCGAGGGCGATCAGGTAGCCTGTCTCGACCTGGAAACCTTAGAAAAGAAGACCTCGACCGTCGTGGAGACCTTTACAAAGATAGCTTCTGAGACGCTGGCTATTGAGGCAGAGGACGCGCAATTGCGCGCCACGCCCCAACACGTCTACTTTGTCTACGACGAACCGAACAATCAGATCATCGAGAAGCGCGCCGACGAATTGCAGGTTGATGATAAGCTTATTCTCGTCAATACCTGGGGTAGCACCAACCAGTCCCACGCCTCCACGCTGAACGAAGATCAGGCATACATGCTCGGTGTCTTGCTAGGTGATGGTCACATTTACATTAGTCCGAATAGTTCATATATCGCTGTTACTGATGAGAGTGAAGAGCGCTTGCGAATGTACGGTGAGACATTTGAGCGAGGGTTTGGAGTGAAAGGAATTATAAGTAATCGCCCCGGTCCAAACAATCGCCAGCGTATTCATTTCAATAGAGCGCCTCTCGCTCGTGATCTGGTAGCACGCTATCCAATGCTGAAGCAACGGTCACGGCAACGCTACATTGAGGCGAGCATTTATCGAGAAGCTCCAGAGGTACGAGCTGCTTTCCTGCGCGGCCTCTTCGATGCGGAAGGCACCATCGCTCATCATGCAGTAATGTTCTTCTCAGCCAGCCGTCAGCTTATTACTCAGGTAAAGCACCTGCTGTCCTACTGGGGCATTCGCGCACGTGTACATGATTATGAGCAAGGTGAGAGCCGTATGGGTGAAGGACATACCATTCGCGCAGGTACCTATTACAAGCTTTCGGTCAATGCGAAAGATGTGCTGCTCTTTGCGGAGCATATTGGCTTTGGGTGTTCAGAGAAGCGTGCAAAGCTGAAGGTACTGGTGGAGAAGCAGGCTGCAGGCATTGATGCCATGCGCAGCAAATACATTCTGGAGGAAGATTGGCGCGAACGCTTTGCTCACCTGAAAGGACACACGCGCCTCTATACCTACTACAAGCGCGATACACACACGCTTTCGCAGCAACAATTGCGTACGCTTGCGGCAAGTGCGACTGCTACACTTGAGGATCAGGAATATATCAACTCGGTACTCAGGCGTAATATGGTCGTCTCACGTGTGCAGAGTATCGCACGCATTGCCGAACCTGTTCAGGTCTACGACTTTGGCGTGGCCGACTATCACAACTATATCGTGGATGGGATGCTGAGCCATAATAGTATGGGTGAGTTTGAGAAGTACATCGCACGCAGTTTTTACTTCTGGATGGTGCGCTTCCTGCGCACGAAGTACAACAACGTGCAGATCGTCTTCATCAGTCACCATACCGAGGCCAAAGAGGTCACGGAAGAAGAATTTTTCCACAAGGGCGAGAGCGGTGGTACGCAGGTCTCCTCGGCCTACGAACTGGCGCTGCAAATCATTCAGGAGCGCTACAAGCCGGACGATTGGAACATCTACCCGTTCCACTTCTCCGATGGCGATAATCTGCCCTGGGACAACGACCGCTGTGTGCAACTGGTCAACCGGCTGATGGAACTCTGCAACATCTTCGGCTATGGCGAGATACGCGAGGGGCATTATCGCTCCCCAAGCACGCTCATGTCGGCCTACAACAAGATTAACGACAAGAAGTTCATCTCCGTGACCATTTCCGACAAAAAAGAGGTCTATCCCGCCCTGAGAAAGTTCTTCTCGACTCGCGGCGATGTTGTTCCCACGCGATAGCGCCAGATGGAAACGTAGGGGCGCAATTCATAGTGCCCGTGCGGAAGGCAGATATAGCATTGTCTGCGTCCTCCACCTCTAGCGGGCGCTATGAATTGCGCCCCTACGTTTCGTTAACTGCGATAGCGCCGGAAGGGGAGTTGTATATATGGCAGATAGTGAACTGGAACGGCTGCGCGACTCTATTGATCGTGCGTGGGAAGACGCGCTCGACTTCGGTCTTGACCCTTTTCCCACGCACTTCGAACTGGTACCCGCGGCCATTATGTACGAATTTGCCTCCTATGGCCTGCCAGGGCGTTTTAGCCACTGGACACATGGCAAGGCATATTACCGGCAAAAGATGCATTATGATCTCGGATTGAGCAAAATCTACGAGATGGTGGTCAACACCAATCCGAGCTATGCCTTCCTGATGGAGATGAACGATCTTTTGCAAAACACCTTTGTGGCCGCTCACGTCTTCGGCCACACGGACTTTTTCAAGAACAATGCGTACTTTCAACACACCTCGCGCCGCATGATCGACAAGGCCAGCATCAACGCTGAGCGCATCGCCAAATACGAGTTCGATCATGGCAAGGACGAGGTCGAGCACTTCCTCGACGCCGTACTCTCGATCCAGGAACA
>DASTKE010000379.1:0-3668 GCA_035716105.1 Ktedonobacteraceae bacterium
CACTATAGACCAACGCGGGCGAGCACAAGGCATCGCCCCTACGACATCTCGTTTCCTTTCAAAGGAGGGAGCATCGGTAATATGTGCGACGAAAGTCACAGAGAGGGTGTTCCACCAGGTGGTATCATTTCTATCATTAGAAATCGTTTCTCATTTCAGGAGCATATGCGTTGCAAACATCTATAGATTCGGGCAAAAGATCGTTGAAAAAGATGCCTCGTCAGGAACCATTTCGGCGGGTAGCATGGGTATTGCGGTCGGCCCTGTTGCTCGGAGCAAGCGCGGGCTTCGTCCTTGCGACCGTGCTCACGCTCACGTCTGCACTGGCCGTTCCGCTGGCGGGCTGGTGGACGGCAGTCGCGCAGGCGCATGGTCACCTGCAACTTTATGGCTGGGCAGGTCTCTTCGTGCTGGGAGTTGCTCTGCATTTCCTGCCTCGCCTGCGCGGAACACCGCTCGTCGCGCCCTGGCTCGTCCCCTGGATACTGGCCTTGCAGGTGACAGCGCTCCTGCTGCGCGGACTGAGCGAGCCTCTGCTGGAAATCAACGGCACTATCATCTGGCGCGTGCTGCTCATCACAAGTGGGATGCTGGAATGTCTGGCGCTGTTGACGGTCGTCCTGCTGCTTGGCCTTACGGCAGGCAGGGGGCCAGCGCTCTCCACGCGCCCGGCCTTTGGCAGCGTGCTGCTTTTCATGGCAATGGCCTTCTGCTCGCTTGCGGTCGCCAGCATCGTCAACCTGATCAATGTTACGCAGGCGGCGTTCTCCGGCGGCCTGATTGCCAGCAATGGAGACGACCTCAACGTGTTGCTTGGCCTGTTCGGCTTTATCGTGCCGATGGCGCTGGCGATGTCGGCCCGTTCGCTGCCCATGTATGCCGGGCTGGAGGCATTTCCAGGCCGCGTTCTGCGGCCTTCGTCGATTGTCTATCTTGTGGGATTGCTGCTGGCTGCTCTCGGCACGCTCGCGGGTTCGCAAGCCGGGGCATGGTCTGAAAGAGTACTGGGCGTGGGTTTCGCTCTGATTGGCGGCGTCATCCTTGTCTTTATCGGGGTCTTCTTGCTCATGATGCGAACTCGTGGGCGGCTGCCAAAACGGGTGACACAATTGGCTCCTGAGCCAGGGGCGGCGGCGCGCTCCTACAAACGACAGGTCGCCAGCGAGCGCAATTCCTACGGACCATTCGTCGCGCTGGTTGCCAGCGCCTATCTGTGGGCTATGCTCGGTGGCTTGCTGCTTGTCATCTACGGCGTCTCCCTGTTCTCCGGCATCATTCCGCCCTTCACAGAGGATGCCATCCGTCACAGCTTCGCGGTTGGCTTTATCGCGCTGCTCATCTCCGGTATCTCGGTGCGCATGATCCCTGGCTTCTCCGGCCACCAGATCGCCTCGCCCGCGCTGGTGAGCGCCACGCTCTGGCTGGGTAATATCGCCGCCTTCCTGCGCGTTGGCTCGCTGCTGTTTGCGCCCGCGCTGGCGCTCTTCACTGGCGGTTCCGCGATCGCTACCATCGCCTTCGGCCTCTCCGGCCCGTTCGGTCTGGCCTTCGCCATCTGCCTGCTCATCAACCTCTGGCCCGCGCTCTCGTAGGGCCGCGATTGATCGACCGGCCCGCTTGCCTGCCGATAATGAGTTTTTACAAAATAAACCGGATATGCCGGAGGGGCCGATCAATCGACCCCTACGCTCTTCCTCTTTATGCTCTCCTCTCTCGGAATCCGTTATCAGAGGCACACGGGCCGCTCGTACGTTTAGGTCGGACGTTTTGCTTCGCTCAACGCCTTCACCATGTTGGGGTCACGGTGGTCGAAGAAACTGCTGGTTTTGGTGTCCAGCGTCGCAATCGCCGCCATATCGTCCGGGCTCAGCGCAAAATCGAACACGTGGAAATTCTCCTCGATGCGTTCCTTGCGAACCGATTTGGCAAGCGCCACGATGCCGCGTTGGGTCAGCCAGTGCAGAATGATCTGCGCGACGTTCTTCTGGTATTTCTGTGCGAGCGAGAGGAGTAGCTCGTTGTGGAAGATGTCGTGTTTGCCTTCGGCAAACGGTGCCCAGGCTTCCGTCTGAACCCCGTTGGCCTGCAGGAATTGCTGGGCTTCGATCTGCTGGTTGAACGGATTGACTTCGATCTGATTCACCGCCGGCTTCACGTCGTTGTGGATCATCAGGTCCATCAACCGGTCAGGTGGGAAGTTGCTGACCCCGATGGCGCGTATCCGGCCTTCCTGGTACAACTTCTCCATCGTGCGCCACGCGCCATACACATCCCCAAAGGGCTGGTGAATCAGGTAGAGATCCAGATACTCCAGTTGTAACCGCTGCAACGATCGTTCAAACGCCGGCCTGGTGAGCTCGTCCCCGGCATCCTGAATCCAGAGCTTGCTGGTGACGAACAGATCTTCCCTTGGCATACCGCTCCGCTTGATGGCTTTGCCGACAGCCTCTTCATTGCCATAGGAAGCCGCAGTATCAATCAAGCGATAGCCGGTGCGGATAGCGTCATAGACGCTGCGTTCGCATTCTTCGGCGTCATGCATCTGGAAGACGCCAAACCCCAGGAGGGGCATTTCCACCCCATTATTAAGGGTGACCGATGGAATAGTTGACACTGGTAATTCTCCTTTCGGGTCTGGTGACCCAGCGCGATATGATACATGGCTCAGTTTGTCACGAAGCGTCGTCGCCATGCATCGATCAGGGTCTTGGGATGTGCTCCCTCCCTGCCTTGCAACTAGTATAGACCCTCCGGAGCGCAGAGTGGTAGAATGATTGTGCAGCATCATTGTAGAATTCTGCACAATGCCAATGTCAATATTCATAAAATCGGCAGTAGTCTCGATCAATCGCGGCCTTGCGTTATTCATTGACGCGCTTGAGCAGCGGGGTGATCTTCTGGAACACATCGCTTTCCAGGCTGTGATAGGATGGGCTGGGAGTCATGGTGACGAGCATGACCGCGTTGGTGCGAGCGGTCACACTGTGCGGTACGTTCGCCTCCAGTTGGAGCAGCGTACCTGCCTGCAGCTTCACGCTTTTGCCTCCCGCCGTAAACGTCACGCGACCGCGCAGCACCTGCACCTGAATCTGGCTCGACGTCTGATGCTCTTTCAACTGCTGTCCTGCTTTGAAGGCAAAAAGCACCAGGCGCGCCGCGCCGATATCCGAAAGTACCTGGACGCCTGGCCCCTCATCACGAAAGTGCATGAGCGCCCGCAGGTCGAAAATGGCCATCTCGCCCGATTTTTCCTGCTCCTGTTTGTTCTCCGGCTGCGCCTGCGCTGTCTGCTCCTCTGATACCTGATTCACTTCTTTCCTCCTGATTTGAGCACTCCCCTCGCGAGGAAGAGGCATGGACAGTAGAAACTACTGTCCATGCCGCTGTTTTACTCCTCGCTGGCAACCTTGTGGATGCGGATAATCCACTCCTCCGGCCCCTGCTGCTCCGGTTCCCAGGCGAACATGCCGGGTCGCTCGGCCAGCAACTGGTAGCGCAGAGGGGCGGGATCGTGATCGTTCACGAGCCGTAAGCTATCGCCGATGTTGAGGGCGTCGAGCTGCGAAAAGATGGTTGGATGGCGCTGGCGCGGCGGCATCTCACGAACGTCAAGCGTCACTGTTGTTGGTTCTGCCATAACTGTTGTTACTCCTCTGACTTTGTATCAG
>DASTKE010000380.1:0-2111 GCA_035716105.1 Ktedonobacteraceae bacterium
CTCGGCACCGGCGGCGAGGTAGGCGCGACCGGCGGCCTCCGCTTTGTCTTCCGCCGCTCATCAGGATCAGACGGGGAGAAGTAAAAGAGAAGCTTGCTTTTTTTGCGCAGAGAGAACGAAGCCACCCGCAAGGGGCCACCCGACCCACCGGCCCCACCCCTGGCTCTACATTCCATCCCCACGCCTGCTAGCTATTTGGTCCAGGGAATCCAGTCGGCTGGAGAAACAGCGGTGGGGGGTGTCTTCAGGATGCATTACAGCGAGTAATAGAGGGGAGATGTAGAGCCAGGGGTTGGGAAAGGTGGTTGGGAGGGCCTTTATGGTCGCCCGCGTCCCTTGCCCAATGTGTTTCCCCCGGTTTCGATTTGGCCACGACGGGCGACCATAAAGGCCCTCCCAACGCCACCACACCACCCTCGCCCCTACATCACATCCACCATATCTGGTTTCTTTTATCAAGCTTCATCATTGCGCTCTACATTGGTTTTGTACAGTCGCCAGATTCATTTGTCAGGCGGCGTGAAATATGACACAAGTTGTCATGAATAATGGCATATACTGTCCCTGTTAGGAAACAGTACACGGGTAAGGAGACAAATAGGTATGCAGTATGGTTTCATTCTTCCCCACGGGGATATTCACACACTTGCCGAACTGGCGAACGAGGCAGAAGAGGCCGGTTGGGACGGCGTCTTTTACTGGGACGGCATCTACATCCAGGAAGCCGGACCGATGTACGATCCGTGGATCGTGTTAGCTGCCATGGCGCTGCGGACGGAGCGGGTGCGCCTGGGTTTGATTCTCACGCCTCCCTCGCGGCGGCGTCCCTGGAAACTGGCCCGCGAGACCGTGACGCTGGATCACCTCTCCCATGGGCGGCTCATCCTGCCGGTCGGGTTGGGTGCGCTCGATGATGGGGGCTTTGGCAAGGTCGGGGAGGTCACAGACCGCAGGCAGCGAGCCGAATTGCTCGATGAGAGCCTGGAGATTCTGACGGGCCTGTGGAGCGGAAAGCCGTTCAGCTTCCAGGGGAAGCACTATCACGTTGAGGAGATGACTTTCCTGCCCCCTCCGGTGCAGTCACCGCGTATCCCCATCTGGGTCGTGGGAGCCTGGCCGAGCCAGAAATCGATGCAGCGTGCTCTGCGCTATGATGGACTGCTGCCCAACAAAATTGCGAGCGGGGATGTGCCAGCTACGATCACGCCAGAGGATATCCGGGCAATGAAAGCCTACATTGAGGAGCATCGCACCCAGACCACGCCCTTCGATATCGTGCAGGAGGGCGAAACGCCTGGGGAGGACCGCGAGCGGGCCAGGGAGATCGTGCGTCCCTATGCCGAGGCAGGAGCGACCTGGTGGACCGAGAGCCGCTGGTCCTTCCCTCCCATCGAGGATCTGCGGCGGCGCATCCAGCAGGGGCCACCACGCTAAAGGGGGAGGAAGAGAACAAAGCAGAGCAGTGAAATGGGCCGCGCCCATTTCACTGCTCTGCTTTGTTCTCTTCCTCTGTATCAAAATCAAACACAGGTTTCTCCATCAAGTACAACTGAAGTAGGAGGAAACGCCATCATGAGGAAGAAATTAAGGGTAACGAATTTCGAGCATCAGCACACCCGTCTCTGATTGCCAGGGACCATGCACCATTCCAGGTGGGCGACAGGCGTACATGCCCTGGCGAAAGGTTTGTCCAAGACTCAGATCGGTCAGGTCGCCTGCAAGAATGTACACCTCTTCCCAGTAGTCGTGGATGGCAGGACCATTGGGAGACGTGTTTGTGCCAGGCTCGTAGCGGGTTAAGCCAGTGTATGCTCCCGTTTCGGGATCGGCTGAAAGAACTTGTTGCCAGATGCCAGGGACGTTGCCGCTGGCAGCAAGCCATTCTCCAGTGGGAGTGTGAAATTCATACTCAGGTTTCGGCATCATGCACTCACTTTCAAAAATAGGAGCCAGGTTTTGCTCCAACAGGACGCTTTATTGCAGATAATATACCATGTTCTCTCTCAACCAGAGTCGCGCTCACACTCATCTACGTCCTTGCGGGGAAGTCGTAGGGGCGATGCCTTGTGCTCGCCCGCGTCCTCGACAGCAAGGACGCGGGCGAGCACAAG
>DASTKE010000381.1:0-6854 GCA_035716105.1 Ktedonobacteraceae bacterium
CGTGTGAGTGCAAGGAGTTTTTCCCGCATATGATCGGGCAACGTATGAGGCACATGATGAAGTTGGCTATAATCTGCCCGAAAATCGACCTGTGTGGCCTCAGAAAGTGGATGGATTTCTGTCGCAAAAACGTCATCCCCAATAATAATCACACGAAGGTCGCACCGTTTGACAATGAACTCCTGAAAGAGGTGAGCTGTGGCTGTGACCCGGTTGGCTTCTTCAAGCATAGGCTGGGGAACAAGAGAGGTGTAGCTTGAAATGGGAAGCTCGTTTGCATCTGTATACCATGGATAGCCCATCAGCTTGTAGATGACGTTTCCGTAACATTCCTCATAGAATTGTCTGAAGGCTTCTGGCTCATTAGTCATCAAGGTTCGCGGAATATCAAACCCCAGAGAGACCGCTCGCTGAAGTTGCTCTGGCTTATGTCCAGCAGCACGCACCGCGTCAGGATGGTTCACCCAAAACGTTTGCAGTCCACGCAGCCAACCCCAAACTCCAGCATGCGCCTCGCGTTGGATAAAGGTTTGCTCCAAAGCAGGAAGATCATCACGGGGAACAATACGTGTAGGGCGACGATACCAAATGCTGGTAAACCCCTCTAAAATGATGCGAGTGCCATCAGAGAGAAGCAAAGAACTCTGCTTGCTATCAGTGCCAATGGCTGCTGAAAAACGAACCTTTTCCGGGAAATCCCCTGGGTCAAAAATAACCCAGGGATGGCTAAGCCGATCAAACTCGGCCACTAATCGATGGACATGGGCATCATCAGTCGGGTTTGAGAGAATGAGAGTCTTTTTAGTCATCGTCATCAATGCAATCTAATTTGCTTTTCCCATCGTCGGAAGTTTCATCGCAACTGCGGGTAGTGACTTCTGCACTACAAACGGGCGTAGAAACTCGGGCCACAGGGACGAGCAGAAATTGCATTCCTAACGGTGAGGTAGGCCGCTGTTGTATCTGTTCTAATTCCAGAGAACGATATGGTGATGTTATAGTAGCCATCAAAAGCTCCTCTGCCTTTATTCCAAAACAAACAGAGCATACTCAACCTTTCCCCCATATTGTACATGATATGTGTCGTATTGTCACGTTTTAACAGATCATGGCCCCATGCGTCGTCTCATATGTCTCATCACTGCACCGTCAAACCCTCCTGGCATTGGTGCCTCTTCAGCGGGTTCGGAAGCCTGAAACGCTTGCGAGCTGACCATTTGCTCGCGCAGCACCGTCACCTGTCCCGCCATCACGTCCTCCATCGCGCCCTGCTGCGGATTGGCGATCCAGCGCATCATGGACGAGAGGAACAGTTCTTTGAGGTAGGCAAACGAGAAGCCTTCGGTCGCTTCAGCGAACTTCGCGATGCCCTCCTCAGAGAGGCGCACTGCTGGCTTCAACGAGGCATTCCACATCTCTATATAGGCTTTACGCTCAGACAGTTCGGGCAGACCAAAGGGATATTTGCGATCAAAGCGGCTGGGCCGGTCGAGAATGGCAGGGTCGAGGCGTTCAGGATGATTGGTGGTGGCGAGCGCGACGATGCCGATATTGGCGGCAAAACCATCCAACTCGTTCAGGAAGAACGAGCGATTCTGGGGTGTGAGCAGCGAGTCGAGGTCTTCCAGCACGAGGACGCAAGGAGCCGTTCTGCGAGCACGGTCGAATACCTGGCGAATGCTGAACTCGTCAGGCGCTCCGCCCATCTGCCTGAAGCTTTTCACATAGAGGCAAGGCTGCTCTATTGAGTTAATCAGCGCCTTGACCGTGTGCGTCTTGCCATTGCCCGGAGGACCAACGAAGAGAATGCCGCGCTTCCAGGGAACACCATATTCGTCATAGGTGGCGTGGGCCGCGAAAAACTGCGCCAGGTCGTCGCGAATATCTTGCTTCAGGTTGCCTTGCAAGATCAGATTATCAAACGTCGCGCCCTTAATGTCTTGATAGAGATGCTCATCTTTGTGCCAGTGACCATTGTCGAAGACGAGCACCTCGGCGCGTATCTCCATATTCCACTTGCACACAGTGGCAAGAAAATTCCGGGCCAGTTCCTCAGAATCAGCCAGCAACCAGTAGTGGGATTTGTGGAAGTTTCCATCGTCGGATTGCAAAATGAGCAGGTCAAGCGAGGTTCTTTGCCATGTCACTTCGAGCCATGCCTTCTTAAAGCTATCAGCCGTGCTCTCCCCTGAGTCGGTCCCGGCTGATGATATGGCTCCCATTCCACCCATCATGCCATGCATATGACCGCCCATGGAATGCCAGGGCATCACCTCCGGCTCACGCATCTGCCAGTAGGTCATCTTCTGATTATGCATGAAGCTTTTCCCAGTGATCGTACAGAGGCCAGCGGCGGCATACGCCTCTACATCGAAATAGCCCGTGTCCCCCTCGATGAGGGCTTTATCGGGAAACAGTTTCGACATCTGCTCGCTTATATGATATTCAATCGCGGTATACGGGAGGAGAAGGACTTCGCTAATCAACTCTTCTTTGTTCATAACACTTCAAAACCCTTCTGAGGAAGATGAAAAGAACAAAAGTCGCATATACATATACGAAGCCCTGGCCAAATTGTTCCCTTTACAATACGAAGGAGGGAAACGACATCACTTCAATTCAATCGTCAGCCACCCTGCCGGTGTCCGTTTCCATTGCCATTGTTGTTTCCATTCCCGTTCCCATTGCCATTATTGTTTCCGTTGCCGTTGTTGTTCCCATTTCCGGCAGGAGGGGTATAGCCGCTCTGCTGCGGCGCATCACCATCGAGCATCCAGTCGTAGTTGCCGCTTCCGGCAAGGCCGTTGTATGACGACGTTGCCTGCTGATGCACACCTGCTGGCTGCGGGAACGTGTAGTCATTGAAATGATAGTTGAAGTAGGGGGCATTGAGGCCGGCATCGTGCCGACCCATCACGTGCTCCATCACGTCGTGCCAGATCGGAGCGGCACCCGTGATACCAACCACGTGTCCCTTGAAGAGCTCGCCATTGGCATTGCCGGACCAGACACCTACTACGACGTTTGGCGTATAGCCAAGCGTCCAGTTATCCTGGAAATCATCGGTTGTACCGGTCTTGGCCGCCACCTGCGGAACTCCCCCATTGGGCAGCGTCCAGTCCCACATTGAGAGCACGTGATCGTTCTCAAATTCGTAGGCACGAGATTGTTCATCATCCAGCACAGAGGTCATCAAATAGGCAAGCTGCGGACTGATGACGGGAAGGCTATGCGGATGCACCGTATCGTAGTGGTAGATGTGGTGGCCGTAATTATCCCAGATATCCAGGATGCCAACGGGCGGGATGCGCGTTCCCTGGTTGGCGAAAACCTGATAGGCTCCAACCATCTGAAGCAGGGGAATCTCCGCTGTACCGAGTGCCATCGACGGGCCAAAGAGCTGCGCAATCGTGTCGTGAGCGTGATGGATTTGATTGTAGGCAGCAACATCATCATCAATGGCCGTGATGCCGAAGCGGCGCGCCATATTCACCACGTTATTCATACCCGAATACTCGAATGCCTTTACCGCCGGCACGTTGAACGAGTTTTGCAGGTCGAGGCGAATGGTGGAATTCATATTATTGTACGTCGCACCATAATCGGTAGGGTGATACGTCGAGTTGGTGAGATTGCCGGTTGGGTCTTGATAGCCGTTGATAGGGAAGTAGGTCTGCCTATCCGGCACGACCAGTCCGGGATACCAGCCCATATCGAAGGCGGTGCTATAGACAATGGGCTTGAAGGACGAACCGGGCTGGCGAGGGGCAAGCGCGGCATTGACGTTGCCAGCAATCGCCGGAGAATTATCCCAGTAGTTGGTGCTGCCATCCATAGCCAGCACCTCGCCAGTCTTCGCATTCATGACAACAACCGCTGAGTCGTTCACATTATGCACTGTGTTGAGCGGGCCGTAGTCGCCGATAAAGGGCTGGTACTCCGGTTCGTCAAGGTGACGATGGACGGCGGACTCAACATAGGCTTCCAGTTTGGAGTCTATGGTGGTGCGGACATTGAAGCCGCCAGTGACAAACGCTTGCACACCCTTCTGTGGGTCGCCGCCGCCGAGGGCGGTTTCCAGTTGTGAGATGATCCAGTAGACGAAATGCGGGGCTTTGATGGTGTGCTGGTAGCGCGTGAAGGCCATCTTCGTGGTGAGCGCCTCCGCCTGTTTGATGATCGCTGGTGTAATCGCACCCAGACCCTGTACCGACATCCCTCTGATCATCATCTGGTTCAATACATAGTCCTGGCGCAGCAGAGCATTCTGCTTATTGTTTGGACCCAGTGTGGGGTCGTAGGCCGGCGGATTCTGCGGCATACCGGCCAGCAATGAGGCGCGAGCCAGTGCCAGCAGCGGATCGTGTTGCCCTTTGCTGTTGATATCGAGATCATAAATGGCCGGAATACAACTGAAGTTCTGGTTGCATTTCGGCTGCAGGTGGAAGTAGTCGCGTGTCGCGGCCTCGACGCCGATATCCTGCGCGCCAAAGGGTGCAATATTGAAGTACATTTCCAGTATCTTCGACTTGGGATACTGCTGCGTCATGCCAATCGCCAGTGCTGCTTCGGGAATCTTGCGATTTAACGAAACGTCAGTATCGTGCGTCATGTTTTTTACCACTTGTTGGGTGATTGTGCTGCCACCACTCTGCACAGAGCCGGTGGAGGCATATTCGCTGGCGGCACGCAAAATACCCTGCGGGTCAATGCCGGAGTTAGTCCAGAACGAGGGATCTTCCGCCGCGATCATGGCGTTCTGCATGACCTGTGGCACATATTTTAAGGCAATCGGTGTGCTGCGCCCCTGCGTATTGTCGTATGCCTCGTAGAGCAGCACGCCGTTGCGGTCATAGATACGGGTGGTTTGATCGGTCTGCTGGTTTGCCAGCCCTTGCAGGCGCGGCAACTGGCTCTGATAGTAGCTATAGGCGTAGGCGCTGCCCGAAGAGAGCGAGATAACGAGCAGCAGGCAGAAGGCAATCAGGATACCTGCCGCGATCTTTCGCGTATCGGGACGACTGCGTTGCCAGCGTTCGCGGCGATGCTTCATACGCATGGCGAGGCGCACGGTACGCGAGCGCTTCCACGGCTGCGCTCTCTTCGGCTGTTCAAGCACCGGAGTTGACGGATGGTAAAGCACCAGCGGATCTGGCGCGGGCGGAGCCTGTCGTACCGCCATCATCCTGCCCGACCAGCTACGCACCATCTGCATCGTGTTGGCAATGAAGCCCTGCGGCTGTTCCGCCGACGAGGGGGAAGCAGCAAGCCATCCCTGCTGCTGTTGTGGTGGCAACACGGGCGACATTGGTTGTACCGGCGATTGCTGGACAACCCCTTGAGGGGGCATTGGTGAATAAGGAGGAGGCCCACCTTGCTGAGTTGACATCAAAGTAGGAGAATATTGCTGCATACCCTGTTGTTGCTGGCGATAGCCACGCAGCAAACTGCCGGAACGCGCCCCTCCGTGATTACTGTTACCATGCCCATTCGCATTGCCGTTGCCATTGCTGGCATTACCGTTTGCCGAATGGGGTTGCTGGTTCCAAGAATTATCCATACTTTGTTATCCTCACAGAGTGAGGAACTGTGCGTTCCTCGATATAGTATGTTTCCATAGTGTGTTCAAGTCTTTCGCGTTCTTATCTAACAGAAAGAACGCGAAAATTGGCACTTTTCATTTTCACCGGGATTGATCTGACTGCCACATCCGCCTCTCCGCCTCTCCGCCTCCCACCTACCTCTTAACTCACTGTAACGGACAAAGGAAGCGCTATTAACAGCATGGCCCATTTCGGCCATGCCGCCTGCCAGCCTTGTTCCAGGGGTAAGCGTCAATGATTTGCAAAGGGGTACCGAAGCCACCCGCAAGGGGCCACCCGTCCCTTGCGGGTGGCTTCATCCTTCACCACGCCTGCAAAAATTGACGGACACCCTTTTTCTAGAAACGTCTGGTAGAAGCTTGCCACATCGTGTACAATACGGTGCAGTAGGATAAACTCAGGAGGATAAGCTCAGGAGAGGAGTCTTGTATGGGCTTGCGACGCATTGCTATTTTCCCGGTACGATTGCTGGTACTTTGCCTGCTCGTCAGCTTCTTTGCACCCGTAGCGGTTATTTCTTCCACACTTGCTTTTGCGGCCAGCAATCCGATTACAATCACGTCGCAGACCGATACGATTCATTTCCCCCAGTCGCTTGATTTTCAGATGAGTGCGCGAGATGGCACCTCAACCATCACCAAAGCCATCATCTATATTCAATACGGCTATTCAGTAGATGGAACATTTCCCACGCAGCGCGTCGCGAAACTCACGCCGGGCCATACTGTCACAGTGGATTGGCACGAGAATACGACTGGAACGAACTTCCTTCCGGCGGGAACCAGCGTCTCCTACTACTGGCTGCTTTACGATAATAATGGCAATTCCTACACGGGGCAAAAGCAGCAATTCCATACAATCGACACACGTTTTCCCTGGCAACATCTCACACAGGGGTTTTTGCAGGTCAACTGGTATAATCGCCCGCAGGATTTTGGGCAGAACATCCTCGGCCAGGCAAGTACTGCGGTGACACGTATTAGCCACACACTGGGCGGCGGGCTAAAGGCTCCCATCAATTTGTGGGTCTACCAGACCGACCAGGATTTTCATGGCTCGCTCTCACCCGATACCCACGAATGGGTGGGTGGCATCGCCTTCCCCACGCTAGAAGAAGCTTCTATCGTCGTTATGGATACCAGCGACGAGACGCTGGTGCGCGACATGCCCCACGAACTGACCCATCTGATCTTCCACCAGTTGATCGGCGAGGGTTCTTATCCCCCAACATGGTTTGACGAGGGTCTGGCT
>DASTKE010000382.1:0-3887 GCA_035716105.1 Ktedonobacteraceae bacterium
TCATCTCACATCGTCGACTACGAGACGGATGGCAACTCACCGGGCGATATCTGGACACAGGTCAATGATGAACTGCAACAGATTCTCAATGATAATACCAGTAACGCCAATTCCGGTGGTGTGGTCAGCATCAGTCTTGGCACCGCAGAGGGCGATATTACCTCCCAGGATCGTACCGCGATTGATCAGAGCCTCAAGCTCTTGACGCAGGCCGAGCATATGACGGTGTTCGTAGCGAGCGGCGACTGTGCCGCGTTTACCGACCGCGTCTTCCGCAGCCTCTCGGTGAGCTTTCCAGCCAGCGATCCCTGGGCGACCTCGGTTGGCGGCACTATTTTGTCCACCAACAGCAGCTGGAATCGTACCAACGAAGTTGTCTGGGCCGACGGCTCAAATCCATTCAGTTGCAAGAACCAGTGGGGCAGTGGTGGTGGCAATAGCATAGTCTTCTCACGTCCCGGCTGGCAAAGTGCTTTGGGAGTGAACAATCAATATTCGCGTAATGTGCGCCAGATTCCCGATGTCTCGGCGGCGGCGTACAATCTTGCCGTGTACTTCCAGGGTCAGTGGGGCGCGGTTGGCGGCACGAGCGCCGCCGCTCCCATCTGGGCAACCGGCCTGGCGCTGACTAACGAAGGTTTGATGCAGCGGGTTCACAAGTTTGCCTTCTCGCCGCAATTGTTCTACACTGCGGCAAATAGTGCTAATGGCCAGCATCCCTACTTCGATGTGACCCGTGGCAATAACCTGTACTACCCGGCCACCACCGGTTGGGACTATTCCACCGGTCTCGGTACGCCCAACCTCGCCGACTTCTACAATATCCTCTCTCGTACCATCGGCTAAGTGTTTTCAGAAGATAGCAGCGTCAGGGAAGTGCCGCTGCTATCTTCTGAATGTTGCGAGCCGCGCAGCAGTGAGCAGTCAAAATGTGAACTGGCTCATAGTACCCCCTTTTCCTTGTGTTACATTGAGGGTACAATGAATACGAGCATAGAAAACGTAGAGCGATTGCTTAGAGAGGAAAGAGTTACTATGGCACAGAACACCCCACATTTTTGTCCGCGTTGTGGAGCGCCAGTGATGGCGGGGCAGCGTGTCTGTGCCAACTGCGGATTGGATTTGTCACCCAGAGGTTCCAATCCGAATTATCCTCCGTTTGCGCAACAACCATCTTATCCGCCGGGGGTTCCCTTCGCACAATCGCCATCCTACCCACCGGAAGCGCCATTTCCGGCTCAGACCCAGATTCAAGGCCCACCCGCACGAAATACCTCCGATGCCCGGTATTTCGATCAACCAGCTATGCCCCCTTCAATGCCCGCGCAGCCCCCGCGAAAGAAGCGCTCGCGGCGCGGCTTGATTATTGGCTTGCTTTTGATTGTCGTGCTGCTTGTTGGCGCGTATGCTGTTGCCGCTGTGCTTGGTGTTCCGCTTCCGGGTATCTCTACTATCGCTTCGCAACCCGCGGTCACCACGACAAACATCAATCAGACGGTCAATTATGCCGGTGTGGACATTACCATCCTCAACGCGCAGCAGTCCGACCGCTTTATCAACGATCCCAATACGAGCACGGACGGGATGCTGCGTCTCAATCTGAAGGAGCAGAATAACACAGGTGTGCGGGTAAGCTGGCTGTACACGAATAGCGCTCACCTGATCTTGCCGGGTGGATCGACAGTAGCTCCGGTCTATGTCAAGGCAAAGGTGGGAATAACGCCTGGCGCAACGCAGACGAGCATGGTTGATTTTGCCGTACCCACCGGGACAAACGTTTCCAAAGTCATTCTGCGCCTGGGCACCGCGAGCGAGGCGCAAATGGATATTCCCCTGACCGCACAGGCGAACCTGAGTAAATACAAGCCTACTACCGTGAAACTGAATGGCCAGATGCAGTACCTGGGGCTGGATTGGACGCTGACCCAGGCCACGTCGCAATTGCACACAGATGGGCAGCAGGCCAGCAAAGGCATGCGCTATATCGTTTTGACGCTCAGCGTCGATAACACCCTCTCACAGGAGGCGATCCCCGGTTCCCCCTATAGCTACATGCGCCTCAAGTCTGCTAACACCCTGCTTACGCCTGTCAACAGCACACTGCCCACCTCTTTTGCTACAGGCGAAACTGGCAAAACGGGAACGGTGACGTTCCTTGCCCCCCAGAATAGAACCGCCTTTACGTTACTCCTACAGCCGCAAGGAGCGGCCAGTGGTTTCAACCCCGACTCGGCGGATTTTCAGATTGCATAGTGTCCGCACAAATGCTGACAGTAAGCTATTCCATAGCTGGCATGTGAGTTGTATTATATGCAATCACAACGGTTGCTATTACAATCACGGTTAGAATGGATGTAATAAAAAAGGTCAGGCTATTTCAAAAGATTACCAGGCCAGAACCTATGCCTGGAAGGAGAACCTTATGGCACAATCATCAACACGCTATTGCCCACAATGCGGTACAGCTGTTGAGGGGGAGCAACGTTTTTGCTCTAACTGTGGATCAACCATGGATATACATGTTGCGTATCCAACGGAGAGGGCCTCTGGAGGCAGGATGCCCGCCTCAGCCTTTCCGCTGCCGGACGCTCAATCGACCATCATGCCGGTTGGAAGCGAACATGCATCTCCACCGTTTTCTGCGACGCCGCCGCCTCCCCCACCCGAATCGTTTGCTCCATCGCAGCCATCGCCCTATTACACGCCCTATGCGCCGGGCCAGGGGCAGGGCAGCATGCCAGCATCGAGCAGTTATGTACCCACTCCACCCTCCGCAACTGCGCCCGCGCCATCGTTTGCCAGGCCGCAAAAAGACTCTTCAAAAGGAGTGCTCGGACAAATTGGCTGTGGCGTGTTGCTCGTCATATTGCTGATCCTGGGTCTCTGTGGAGGAGCGAGCTACGTGGGCTATAGATGGATTACGTCCCAGGCCAGCGGTACGAATACGGATACGGGCAGCACTACCGGGAGCAACGGCAGCAATACTCAGGATGGCACACCCACATCCTCCCATGTGATCACCAAACAGATTAACCAGACGATTACCTATTCGGGGGTAGATATCACCATCCAAAATGTTCAGCAGGCGAGTAGCTTTTCTGATGACAATTCCTCTGGCTCAAATGGCGTTGTGCGTATTAATGTCAAGGAAAACAATACTGCTGCCAACGGCGGTTCCTTTGCCTATAGTGATACTGTGCGCTTGATTTTGCCGGATAAGAGCAGTGTTGCGCCGAGCAATACGTTGAAATACACCAGCCCACAGGCGCAGACGACGCAAGCGAACTGGTGGGATTTCCAGGTACCCACCAGCGTCTCCGTTGATCAGTTGACGCTGCAACTGGGGAAATCGACGGAAGCGCAAATGCAGGTTCCCCTTACTGGCAAAGCTGACGTGAGTCAGTACCAGGCAAAGACGATTCATCCCAATGCGAAGACGCAGTATGATGGGCTGAACTGGACAATTACCACTGCCACCAAAAGTTGGAGCGCCTCTGGGCAGCAGGCAGCCCAGGGTATGCGCTATGTCGTGGTGACGTTGTTGGTAGATAACCCTTCTTCGCGGGATTTCAATGCGTACTATGGCGACTATGTCCGTTTAAAATCTGGTAGTAGCACGAGCGCACCCACATCAGATTCAACCTTGCCCCTCGGTTTCTCTGCCGGCTCGACCGGTAAGACGGGTAGCCTGATCTTCATTATGCCAGATAGCAGCAGCAGCTTTACGCTGATTTTTGAAGGGAATGCGAATACAACACCGCCAATCAGCCAGGCGACCATCGATTTTCAGATTGCCTAGCGTAGCGAAGGGGAAAGATAGAAGGGCGAAGCTTGCCTTCGCCCCTACGAACCACGAGACGGCGCGTACTTTACTCCGTGGTTCGTAG
>DASTKE010000383.1:0-7220 GCA_035716105.1 Ktedonobacteraceae bacterium
CTCTCTCACTCTCTTGATGAATTTACCCCCACCAGAAGGAGACGGCGATGATGGCGTAGAGACCGATCAGGGCCAGCCCTTCGAGCCAGGTGGATTCGCCGTCGTAGATGATGACCGTGCTCAGAATGGCGGTCAGACCGAGGGCGGCGACGAGTAACGGAGGCAGCACAAGCGTGAGATGCACGCCGCCAATGACGAAGCTGAGCAGCACCAGTACCGGAATCAGGCCAAGCGCAACCTGCAGGGAGCTGTTCAGAATGACGCTGATGGCGAAATCGGGCTGGTTGCGCGCCGCGAACTGGATACCCACCACGTTCTCCACCGCGTTTCCGGCCAGCGCCACGATGACCAGACCGGTGAAAGCAGGCGAGATGTGCAGGACAGTGATAGCCGGTGTCAGGGCGGCGATAAACCAGTCCGAGACAAAAGCGGAGCCGACGCCTGCGCCCACCAGCACAACGATTGCCAGCCAGACCGGCCACAGATCGCGCAACACGGCCTCAGCCGCCTTGAGTGGCCCGGTAGTCACAGCCAGCGTGCCACCTTTGAGCGAGACAGGGATGCTGGCGATAAATACGGCCAGCAGGATAATGGCGCATGCGATGCTCAGCCCCTCTTCGTGACCTGCGGCGGGCGTGTGCAGCCCCTGCACCAGCGTCGGCACAGCCAGCGCCGCCACCGCAAGCATCGTCAACGTAGCAATCATGCGCGGCGTGTCCGAATTAAAGCGCTGGGGGCCGTGACGCAGGCCACCGACAAAGAACGCGAGGCCCAGCACGAACAGGCTATTCCCCAGAATGGAGCCGACCAACGCCGATTGCACCACGTCCAGCAGCCCGGCACGCAGGGCAAAGATGCCCACAAAGAGTTCCGGCAAGTTGCCCAGCGCCGATTGCAGCACGCCTGTTGCGCCCGGTCCCAGGCGTGCGCCCACCTGGTCGGTCGCCTCGCCCACCAACGCCGCCAGCAGCGCCAGCGCCACACCCGCGATCACAAAGATCAGCACCGCGTTCGCCGCCAGCGCCGTCAGAACGCCAGCCAGCACACTGGCGAAAACGGCTCCGGCGATCATCACCACCTGGTTTCTTTCCAGATTGAGACCATTCTTGCTACGCTCAACGGGAGCCGTTTTCGCGGCATCCGAATCAGTACGAGACATGTTTTCGCTCCTTAAAAATAGCAGTTGTATGTACTATAGTACCCGAAAATGTCTCGACATGGAACGGACGTAGGCACCGATTGATCGGTAGCACACTCGATCAATCGGTGCCTACGTCCGTTCTATTATTCTGCCAACATACTACATCGTCATCATGTGAGCGTAAACTGCCTGTAAGGAATATTGCCATCGTTGCTCGCACCGTTTCAACGCTCAGGGCAACTTCAACCAACGCTGTTTCTACCTCCTCAAAAGCTGACTCTGGAACCTGTTCGGAATAGAAAAAAAGCGCCTGAAACTTAAATAACGCCAGGTGTAACCGGTACTGAGCATCGTTCACTGTTCTAATAAGCCTCGCCAGTTCTCCCTGCTTCTCAATGCTTGTCATTGGCATAGTCCTTTCGTTTGCTCATTTATGATTAAGCATATTGACTATATCATATGAGTTTAACCGCAAGTGCTTAATGTGTCAAGAGCGTTTTGCCTGTATACTATGCTCAAGAGATGAAGCAGTAGAGGATACCATCATGTTACGGTTGCGGGTTAGAGAAGTCGCTGAAAGCAAAGGATATAATATGTCCACACTTAGTCGCGCAGCCGATGTACCATTTATCACTATCCGTCGCGTCTGGAAAAACCCATTTTACGAGATTAAACTAGCCACGCTTCACCGCATTGCCCGTACACTGGACGTTCCTGTAGCAGATTTGCTCGAGGAAATTCCCGATCAAAACGAATAAAGCTGCCATAAATATTTTACGTGAGTGAATAGCTTCTCCCTCCTTCTGGGGGAAACCGGAAGTCGTAGGGGCGACACCTTGTGCTCGCCCGTGAGGGCCGATCTCTGCAGGCGGCGGGCGAGCACAAGGCGTCGCCCCTACGACTTCCCCCCTCATGGACGCAGATCTGTGAATACGGGGGGTTGACAAAAGTACCATCCTTACTTTCGCAGGTTTGGGCCGATTCTGATATCTGTCGAGGAAACGGACGGCGTAATAAAAGCTTGACACATACGCTTTTCAATGGTACTATGCGTACCATGAATAGAGATCGGCTGAATATCAATGTTATAGCGATAATAGCTGCGCTCTCTCCCGCCGCGTAGGCGCTCACGCCGGGCCTACGCGGCAGGACGTGGCACGCTTTGATGGTATCCTCACTGGTTCGCCAGCGTAGGGCGTAGTATATTGCGCCCGTGTATTATTCGCACCCATCTTCGTACCCCACTTCCTTCCTCGCTCTCACCTTAAGGCGCTGGCGTGTGTCGCCGCACCGGAACGGATACGACTGGTCATTCCCGCTCGTCGTTTCGCTCCTGCTGGTGTTTCGCGGCACCCCACACCCCTTGCACTGTGGCTGCTCCACCGATTTCATCATGCATGACACGAGGCGAGCGCGTACCACACAAGCCGTTTCGCATGTCCGGCGGATGAACTGACTGAATGATTGAAAAATTGGTGGTGTCTGTCTTGAAGAGGAAGATAGACAGGCAGCCCGGAAAGATGGGGTTCGTAATAGTATGCTACAGGTTAATCATATTCATCTCGTGTATGGCCCGCGCCTCGTGCTGGATGATGTTTCATTCACCGTCGCGCCCGGCGAGAAGGCCGGGTTGATCGGCGTCAATGGCGCGGGCAAAAGTTCACTGCTCAAAATCGTGGCTGGCGTACAAGAGCCGGATAGCGGCAACCTCATGCGCCTGCGCAGCTTCGGCTACCTCTCGCAGGATGTCGCCCACGAAACACCCGTAATCGGCGGCGGCAGCGTGCGCGACTACATCTTTAACAGCACCGGCCTGGACAGTGCCATCAGAGCCTATGAAACGCTGACGGAACAGATGGCCTCGGCCTCTCCATCTGAGATGCCTCCGCTGCTCGAACGGCTGGAACAGGTGCAGAGCGACCTGGAACGCCTGGGCTATTACGAGGCCGATGCGCGTGCCGAAGAGCTGATCGCCGGACTCAATATGGGCGGCGTGACGCTTGAGCGCATGGTGCAGACGCTGAGTGGCGGTCAGAAGACCAAACTGGCGCTGGCCCGGCTGCTCTTCCAATCGCCCGCGCTCCTGCTGCTGGACGAGCCAACCAACTTCCTGGACGTGGAGGCGACGGCATGGCTGATGGAGTTCCTGGCACGCTACAGCGGCGCGTTGCTCATCATCTCGCACGACATTGACTTGCTGGATCGCGGCATCAACAAAGTGCTGCGACTCAACGAGTTCACGCACAAACTTGAGGAGTATCGCGGCACCTACTCGAACTACCTGAAGGCCACCGGTGACGCGCTGGCGCTGATGGAGCGCACGAAGGCGCAGCAGGAGCGCGAGATCGCTCGCCTGCGCAAAACATCGCAGAAGCTGCGCGGCTTCGGCGCATCCCGTGTCAGCCAGCGCATCTCCATCGACAAGCGCGTCGCCGCGTTGGAGAAGAGCAAGCCCGTGCTGCCGCAGAAAAGCCGCGGCATCAAGATCGACTTCCCGGTGCGCCAGGCCAGCGGCCAGATCGTCCTGCGCGCCGAACGTCTCAGCAAGAGCTACGGCTCGCACGAAGTCTTCCGCAACATCAGCTTCCAGATCGAGCGCGGTCAGCGCCTGGTCGTGATCGGGCTGAACGGCGCGGGCAAGACAACGCTGTTACGCACCCTGCTCGGCCTCGCCCCGCTCAACACGGGCAAGGTGATACAGGGTGATCGCGTGCGCCTCGGCTATTACGCGCAGGAGAACGAGGGTCTCGACTACGATAACATCGTGATCAACGAGGCCAACGCCATCCTGCCGGATGACCCGAAGCGCGTGCGCGGCATCCTGGGCCGCTTCCTGTTCAGTGGTGATCGCGTCTTCCAGAACGTCGGCACGCTCAGTGGCGGCGAGAAGACGCGGCTGGCGCTGGCGAAGATGGTGCTCGACGGCCCAAACCTGCTCTTGCTCGACGAGCCGACAACGCACCTGGACGTGCTTTCGCGCACCATCATCGGTGAGGCGCTGGGCAACTACAACGGCACCATCATCGCCGTCACCCACGACATCGAGTTCGTGCGCCACCTGCGCCCGGACACCCTGCTGCTGATGCCCGAAGGCCGCGTCATACCCTACAGCAGCGAGCACGACGACCTGCTGAAACGAGCGTAATGCATACCGGATTGTGAGGTAATCTGGCCAGGCCACCCGCGAGGGGCTTTCAGGTGGAGGTTTTTGGGAACCGTTGATGTTTCATAGTAGGGGCGGGAGCGGGGTTGGGATTGGGAGGGGGCGCTTGCGCCGCCCTTTGCCGTGGAGGAACCAGGGCGGCACAAGCGCCCCCTCCCATCATCCACCGCAGCCCCCGCCCCTGCGGGTGTCCACTTCGTTCCCCCACGTGCCAGCCGGAGCTTAAGTTCACGCCTGGGGATCAATCACCCCTTCGCTTATGCAGAGATGCTGCATATCGCAGCGTTTGCACACATGAGGCTCGGGTGGAACAACTACGCAAAAATCTTTTTTCTTGATACTGGTAACTACGGCATCGAAGGAACATTCCGCTCTTTCTACAGTGTCTGAACAGTAAGGAAATTCCATCAGGGCATCTTCTTTTCGTTCCTCGCCGGTCCAGTAGATGGAAAGTTTCCCCGGCTTTTTCCCGTACCGCCGCTCCACGGCAGAGGCGTAAGCGCATAACTGGCGTTCGTAATCCAGCAGCACATCATCGGGAACGACCGGTCGTCGAGCCGTTTTGAAATCAAGGACTTCCAGTCCATGTTCACGTTGGATGAGCAGGTCAACTCTGCCCGTCAGAATATACTCTCCTCTATCCACCGCGACCTGTAGCTCGGCCTCAAAAATGTGTTCTAGCTCTTCCCGATTCTGGATGACATAGTTGATGATCTGGCGACAAGCCTCTTCCTCAAGCGTGGAATCGACCGGCTGCATATATGTTCGTCTGAGCAAATCAAAGTTCTTTTTCACTCTACTGTGAATGCTCTCTTCATTCAGCACCGTCCTATCGCCATCTTTAAAGGCGCGATGAATCTCTTCAATCGTCTGGTGTACCAGCAACCCCAACAACACCTCGCCAGGACGAGAAGGCCGAAATTCACACTCGCGGTAGAACTGGAACTGGCGCGGGCAGGTCTCATACATCTTGATATGTCCGGTAAAACTGTAGCGTGGCTTTGCAACCACCGGCTTTTGTGGCTCATCATACCAGACAGACTTTGGAAGACCCGCTAACTCATCTTTTACATCAGACCATTGCGGTAAACCAGACCAGATAGTGTCAAAGAGGGCATTTGGCTGCCTGCGCTGATTGCCCGTCAGCACCAGCAACTTTTTTGCCCGTGAGAAGGCAACATAGTACAGTCGCATAGCGTCAAAGCGAGGAATACACTTTTCAGGTTCGAGGGGCTGGCGCTGGTACAACTCATGTAATACTCTATCCACCTCATTACCGCCGGAGCGGCCCTCTCCCAGGCTTCCCACAACAACAACCGGGAATTCTAATCCCTTCGCCTGGTGGATAGTCATAATCGGAACAGCGCCTGCTGGAAATGGATTTTCAGCATCCTCGTATTCGTTCACACCGGCATATTGCCAGAAGTACAAAAATTTGCGGAACAACTGTTCCCTGATCTCTCGATGATTATGAGACGCGAGACCAGGATGGGGGTAAAATTTTTGAAATGTATCCAGACCCTGCGAGAAAATGACGAGATTACGCATTTGAGAGGCATTTTCGCGCATGTATCCCGCAAATGGTTCAAGGGCAAGCAGTCGATAAAAGTAATCGGATAACCGTCGATCCAATTCCTGATCGTTCTCAAGCAATGCTATCTCTTCCTTGAACGAGCCAATCGTCTCATGTAATAACGGGTATGCCCCTGCATGTTTGAATTCGTTCAAGCAACCATCCAGGTAATCGGCGAAGCCTTTATCCATATCCTGTCTACCGGCGTCAAAGAGTTCAGCGAAACAGGCCATCATCTGGCGGATTTCAGCACGTTCAAAATACGATCTCGCACGAGGACAAAAAGCCTCTATACCTCTCCGCCTCAGCGCATCTAGATAAGAGTTGCTATAGAGGGGTTTAACACTGTAAAGAAGTAACGCAACCTGATTGTAGTCCTCTATAATGTCCTGGCGCTTCAAGAAAGCAACGAAATCCGCGAATTGCTCCGCCTCGTCGTTGATATCTTTGCCAGTAATGGAGAATACAGAGCGGTAATCAGCTTTGGCAGCCGGGTCTGGCTGAATCGTCTTGTCGGTACGGAACCATTTTCCATCGCCTTCTGACCAATCTGCTGAAGCCATCCAACAATCATAGGCATGGATAATCTGAGCGTGGGAGCGGTAATTCGTGGTCAAATCAATGCGTTTACAACACCTGAATTCCTTCTTCGCCGTTGATTCAAATTCAAGAATATTGCGAACAGTAGCGCCTCTGAAGCGGTATAACGCCTGGTCTTCATCTCCAACAACACAAATATTTCCGGTAGCAGAAGCCAGTTTCAGAACAATGTGTTCCTGAAGGAAATTCGTGTCCTGGTACTCGTCAACAAATACATATCGTATGCCCCTGGTGATTTTGTCCGCTACTTTCGGCTTCTTCAACAGATTATAGGCAATCTTCTGGAGCGCAGAAAAAGTAACACAGTTCTCACGTATGAGTATCTGCTGGTACTCACTGTAGGCTTTTCCAAGATAGCGTTGGAACTGGCTCTTACCAGAAGAGAGACTTCTTACAGTCACAAACTCTTCAGTAATCTTATCAAAATATTTTTGTAACTCGCCGGCAGCGTTCCACGCTGTTTCCCATTTGTTCATGAACAAATTCAGCACATCACCCTGGCATATTTCTCTGAAATGCTTCAAGAGAAAAAGATGTTCAGTAAATTCCTCTAACGTCTGGTATCCATTGCTGAGCGGGGTATGATGCAGGTGGTTTGAGATGAGTTGATTACAGATACTGTGAATAGT
Organism: Ktedonobacteraceae bacterium; assembly: GCA_035716105.1. Lineage (GTDB taxonomy): Bacteria > Chloroflexota > Ktedonobacteria > Ktedonobacterales > Ktedonobacteraceae > CADDYT01. Next base: position 7,107 of record DASTKE010000383.1, read on the forward strand.
ATCGATACGCAGGTACGAGAGGTCTCCACTGTAATGTATCTTCTGGGCCAGGGCAGCGATACGATTTTGCATCTCATGAGCAGCTTTCTCTGTAAAGGTGCAGAGCACGATTTC
>DASTKE010000384.1:0-16932 GCA_035716105.1 Ktedonobacteraceae bacterium
TGCGTTGCGTTTCTCAAACGTTTCCTGGAACGTTTCCTGGTCTGCATGGTTCTCGAAACAAACCTCGACCCATCGACGAGGCGCTTCGTCCTGTCTCAGTTGCCCTCTTTCTTGAGTACGCCACGGCGCTCCTTCAGGGAGGAAAGCGGGTGTAACGCTGCTGACCGCTCGGCGGGCATGTGTGCCCCCTGGCGCGCAAAAACCATCTCCCTCTGAACCACCCTCTTCGGCTGGTTGCTCATGTGCCGAGAGCAGCCCCCTTGCAGTGGTTAGCCGACCGGGATCTTGGGCAAGCGAATATCCTGCATCACCGCCCACACGATGGTCAGGTAGCTCGTTTCGGTCGTGAAGGCATCAATTTGATCAGTGCGCTGGCGCACGTTGCTAAACAAGCTTTCAATGGCATTGGTGCTGCGAATGTAGCGGTGCATGACCACCGGGAAGGCATAAAAGGTCAGCAGTTGCTCTTCGTCCTCGGTCAAGCTGCGCACCGCTTCGGGATAGCGCTTCTGATATTTGGCTTTGAAGGCCGCCAGATTGAGTAAGGCTTGCTCGTGGGTCTCCTGTTTCCAGATCCCGGTCAGCTCAGCCATGACCTCTTGCTGCTCCCGCTTGGGAATGGCGCTCATGAGCGCTCGGCTGTTTGTGGACCAGGCAGCGCTGGCGTAAGGTGGCGGGAAAGAGCGCCGAGACGGCGGCCAAGAGGCCATCATGCCCATCGGTGACGAGCAGATCAATCTCGCTCACGCCACGATTACGGAGATCTTGCAGCAGACAACTCCAGCCCTCCTTGTCTTCCTCGGCACAGGCGCGCAAGGCCAGCACCTCTCGGTTCCCCTCGAGATCGACGCCCAGCGCCGTAAGAATCATGGTCGCATCCGTTTGGCTGCCATGCCGCACGGTAAAATGGATGAGCGTCCTGCGTAGATGATGCGGTAGTGGACCAGCAACTGGCGCTCGCGCCAGGCTTCGTACTGCTCGGTCAGGGCCTGGTTGAGCCGACTGACAGCGCTGGCGCTGGGAGCGACTCCCAACAGTTTTTCCGCCACTTTGCCCACTTTCTGGGTGCTGGTGCCACTGACAAACATGTCGGTGAGAGCTTCGGCTACCTCCGGTTCATAGCGGCTATAGCGCTCAAATACTTGCGTATGAAAGGCTCCGGCACGGGCTCGTGGCACCTTGAGATCCTCAATGCGCCCGGTCGGGGTTACGAGATCGCGCGTGTAGGAGCCATTGCGGTACCCCCGGCGCGTTGGAGTACATTCGCCCCACGAGGCGCCCAGGCACTGCTCCAATTCTTCGCGCATGACTTGTTCGAGCAAGACCTGCACCGCGCTAATGGCCAGTCGCCGTAAATACTGGCGAAACTCCTCCTGCTCTGGGATGCTGGGGGTTGCGGACTCCGAGGTTGAACTTTCCAGGGACGATGTGGTAGGCTTGTGCTTGGAAACAGGCATAACTGGTCTGCCATCCTTGCCCTCCTTTGCCTGACTAACCTAATTTTGCTCTACGACGCAGTGGACGAACAGCTAACTGCTCGAACTCACTTATTTCGCTTCATAAGTTCGCTCATCATTTCAGTGCGTGACATCATCAATGTCGCTCTGACCTGGCCGCGAGCGAGTTTCAAATTCGGCGAGCATTTTCTCTAACGATCCAACCAGGGCCGACCACTGGCGAAAGTACCACACCTCTCCACTCTGCACATGCTGCACCTTGCCGCGCCATTCCGACCGGCCTTCGCCTAATTCTTCCTGCCAGAGGCGTATCGTGAAGAGATGCGATTGTTGATGTCGATACGGTCTTTCCATGTGCATCACTCTCTGTTAATTCTACTATAGAGTCTGCCAGGGTGACTTCTCCGATTTTCGTTCATGCTCCGCTCCTCCCTTTTGCCCTCACGAGGAGAAAAGCACTCGCCACTAAAATTATCACGATGGTGACAAGGGACGCTTGCGCACCGGAGGCTCCCCCTGTCAACAGTACCGGGCCGGTGAAGGGAAAGGGCTGCTGAGAGCAAACACCTGCTTGAGGAAGGCGATGATCAGAAGCGCTACAGTGACACCGATGCCCACGAAGAACGTGCCAAGGACGATGCGCGTCAAGGGAAACTGGACGAGCTTCCAGAACCGGGATGGTCGACGAACCGTCGTTGCAGTAGTGTTTGCCATGTGCTAGCTCCCTTTGGGTCATTGACGATCATGTTGCTTTAAGTTGCTCCATGCAACAAGAGGACTGTAGACCAGGGAGAGTTTCTTCAACGTTTCTTGAAGCGTTTCTTTATGACAAGGAATGCGAGTCGGAGAAATTCCTTAGAGGTAGGTGGTCTCCTGGGCAAGCGCGATGGCTTTCTCAAGAGAAAGGCGGGCATCATCGTGTTGATCTGCATCCCATGCTTGAGCCGCTGCTTCCAGGGCGGTTGTCAGGGCATCGGGGAGCCGCTGTTGATGCGGTTCAAGCAGCTCTCTCGCGTACTCGATAGCTTCCGCAACCTGCTGCTTTGTGAGGGCTACGCTAATCAGGGGCAGGAGGGCCGTCCAGCAAAATGGGTACTCTATTGACAATGGTCGCCAGAGTTCTAGCGCCGCCTCGCATTGCTCGCGGCACGCATCCACCTTACTCAGTCGAAAGGCCACCCACCCGAGATTGGCTAGTGCCATACCAAGATATTCCGGCCTCTGCACTTCAGTATTCATCACTTTGGCTTTTAAACTAACCTGGTGCGTTGCGTCTACCCGCCCAAGCCGTCTCAGCACAATACTGAGATATGTCAGGTATTGCGCCTGTAGTAGAGCATCTCCGATACGCTCAGCCGTTTGTAGTCCGGTACGGTACAGCTCTTCTCCTTCTTCGAGGTCGTCATGCCATGTCTTGCAAAACGCGTAAGAAATTTGAGCCTGGGCAATCAGACTGGCATTGCCTGATTTCTGGCCGGCCCTGAGAGCAGCCTCCGCGTAGGTAAGGGATTCTTCCGATATGATATAGCGGTCACGTCTGAAGTTTCTCCTGGAATTGGATGTATAGAAAGAAACCATCTGCGCTGGCGATCCATAGGTTTCCACAACTGGCCGAACTTTCTCAAGCAGGTCATAAACCTCTCGAAATTGAGCGTGTACATGATACAGCCATATACGGTCGAATTGAACCTGCAGCCATTCTTGCCACATTTCCTCGACCTGTTCGCCAGAGGCATTCCTCAAGGCAGTTTCGGCGCTGTTACAGGCAGCCAATACTTCTGTGATATTCATAGGCGAGAGATGGGTCTTCCCGATTTTGCGATAGAGGCGAGCCTGCCGGATAAAGTGATGTTCAGGTACCCGGCTCAAAGCGTTCTGGTAAGACTCTCTAGCCCGATCAAAGTTTCCGGTCAGAGCAAAGATATCGCCCACTTGTTCATGAAGAAAAGTGGCTGTCTCCCGCTCCCATTCCTGGGAAGCCCAATCTGTCTGACGCAGCATTGACAGCAAAGCCAGCGCCTGCTGGAAGGCACTCAATGCCTCCTGGTTTGCATAGACCTGCTTGGCCACTTCGCCCGCTCGCTGGTAGTACGAGATGGCCTTTTCCAGGATGCCGGCGCGCTCGAAATGTGTGGCAATCTGCCCACTGACACTCTCGAGAGAGCCGCCATAGCCCATTTCCAGCGTCTCGGCCACTCGCCGGTGCAGGAGCCGCCGTCGTGCGGCGCTCAATGCTGTGTAAGCGACCTCGCGCAGCTTATCGTGGCTGAAATCGTAGGCGGCACCGCCTTGCTCACATACAATGCGCCTCTGCCACAATTCATCTAAAGCCTGGACGAGCGCATCCTCGCTCCCGCCGCTGGCCCGTGACAGTACCTCGAAGGTGAAGGCGCGCCCGATCACAGCGGCCAACCCTACCAACTCACGTGCTGGCGGGGAGAGTTGCGCCAGGCGGGCGGCGATTACCGCCTGGATGGTAGGAGGCATGTGCGCACCGCTCAGGGCAGGCGTTGCAGTACGGGAAATCTGGCCATTGCTTCCCGGCACGATAGCTCCAGCACGCACTGTCTCTACCACGAACAGGGGGTTGCCCTCGGTCTCCTGGTAGAGGTGAGCAATCACCTCCTGGTCGAGGCTCTTTCCCGCCAGGTGCAAGGCGAGAGAGGCTGTTTCTTCTGGGTTGAGTGGTTCGAGTGCCAGCTCTGTCATCAGTCCATCACGCTGCAGATCCCTGAGGAGGGAGGCAGTGGGATGGTCAGGGTCCATCTCCTCTGTGCGCATGGTTCCAAGTAGCAGCAACGAAGTTCGCTGCTCAAAGTGCAGCAGGAAGTGTAGCCATTCTAAAGTCTCCCGGTCACACCACTGGATATCATCGAGCAGCAAGAGCAAAGGCTGACGCGTGCTAGTCACGGCGCGAGCGAACGCTTCAAGCATGTGCTTGCGCTGCCAATTCTCCGTCAGCGGGTCTGGGCGGCGTAGTCCTGGCTTATCTTCTAACAGGCCGGGCAGCAGCCGCGCTATCTCGGTCAGCCAGACCTCACCCAGTGAAGTGAGCGTTGGTCGCAATGCCTCACTTCTTAGCCAGGTTGCGAGCGGCGCAAAAGCCAGCTCTCCCTGGGCCGCATAACAACGGGCGGTAGCCGCAGCGATACCCTGCCGCTCTACCCAGGTCAGCAACTCTTCGGCCAGCCGCGTTTTCCCAATCCCCGCTTCCCCTGAGAGAACGAAGATATGCGGTTGAGCGGCGCTCGCATTTCGCCAGGCGGCTTGCAACTGTGCCCATTCGTGAGTGCGCCCGATCAGCTGAGCAAAGGTTGGAGCGGATTTGAGAGGCTCTTTTGAACCTTCACTACGCGATTCGACCTTCAAGAGCTGGCTGTAGGCTTCGCGCGTAGCGGTGCTCGGCTCTGTCCCCAACTCTCGTTCCAGGACCGTCGCACAGGTGTGGTATATCCGCAAAGCAGCGGCCCGATCGCCGGTGAGCGCGTAGAGGCGCATCAGGTGGCGATAGGTCGTTTCATGCAGCGGGTCGTAGCGTAGCAGTCGCTGGGCGCTGGCGACGGCAGCCTGGTAGTCGCGTTCCTGCTCCTGCAGTTCGATGAGCCGTCCCAGTGCATTGAGCATCGCCTGGCGCAGGCGATCGCGCTCGGGCAGTATCCATTCGTCATAACAACTGGGAAGTAAGTCTCCCCGATACAATTTCACAGCGCGCTCTAGAGCGCGGCGCGCCGCGCTTCGATCTCCTACTCTATCCGCCTGCGCCAGCGCTTCCTCGAAATCTTGCACATCCAGTGCCCAGGAGACCTGTGGTGAACTCGACTGCCAGGAGAGCGACTGGCGATCCGAGCGGAGAAAGGCGTCAGCGTCGGGGAGAGCCTGGCGCAGTTTATGGACAAGGTTGCGCAGGTTGGTATGCGCCTGAGCATCGGTCGAGTCAGGCCACAGCAGGTAGGCCAGACGGGAACGCGCTTGTGGGACATCGTGGTGCAATAAAAGATAGGCCAACAATGATTGGAGGCGCGGCAGGTCGATGGAGGTCACGGGTTTCTCGTAGGAGAGCAGTTGGAAGTCGCCAAGTAGGTGAATGTGCAAGGTTGGCTTCATGAAGCATCTCCTGGCGTTATGCGCTTCAATCGGTAATCCTCTATGTGTGGCCTGAAGATTCTGGGGTCCGATGTAACCGGGAATCTGTTCAACAGGTCTTTCAACAAAACAATGCTCAACAATTATCAGCATATACCGTGGAGGATAGAAACGTCAAGAAGTTATGCAGAAGGAACGTTTCTGCTCTATGGCCTATGTGGCCCGTATACGAAAAATACAACGTTAAGGAGTACTCCACCCGGATTGAAGCAGCTTGGGACCAACCGGGCGATGTTGGTCAAACCCGTTGCCAACGAGCAGACTCTACGCGACCTGGTGGCTGAGTATAAAGCGCAAGGGGAGCCTATCGGCAGAAAGTGCAGGAGGTGGTGTTCCTCCTACCGTAACCACTATCGTCAAGTCCTGCCAGCCCTGCTGGAGGTCCTCGACTTTCGTTCCAACAACACGGCCTACCAACCGGCCATTCAGGCACTTGCCGTGGTGCGCGAGTATGCCTCCAGTGGGCTGGTTTGGTATCCTCTTTCGGCTGACGAGTTTATCGCGTCGTTGAAAACGCAAATGACCAGCGCGCTCACCTCGTTTGAGCGCTTCATGCGCACGAAACCGAAGGATGTGGTCATCGGCACGAAACGCGGGAAAGGCTGGATCACGCTCTCTGCGCTGCCAGCACAGCCTGAACCCAAGCATCTTCCGCGCTTGAAAACGGAGATCCTGCGGCGCTGGGGCGTCGTTGGCCTGCTCGATATCCTCAAAGAAGCGGCGATGCTCACCGGATGCCTCGACTGTTTTCAGTCCACCGGCAGCCGAGAAGCCCTCGAACACGAACTGCTGCACAAGCGCTTACTTCTCTGCCTCTATGGAATGGGCACCAATATGGGACTCAAGCGCATGGCAGGGGTAGATCCCCGCATCACAGCGGAGGATTTACGCTATACCCGACGGCGCTATCTACATAAAGAACACCTGCGAGCCGCGATCGCACAGGTGGTCAACGCGCTGCTTCACGCTCGCCTGGAAGCGATCTGGGGAGAAGCTACCTCGACCTGTGCCTCCGATTCCAAGAAATTTGTGGCCGTCGACCAGAACTTGCTGACCCAGTGGCATGCCCGCTATCGTGGCCCCGGCGTCCTCGTCTACTGGCATGTGGAACGCCGCTCGGTGTGCATTTATTCCCAATTAAAATCCTGCACCTCCTCCGAAGTGGCAGCCATGCTGGAAGGAGTCCTGCGCCACTGTACCGATATGACCATCAAGCGGCAGATGACCGATTCCCACGGGCAAAGCGAGATCGGGTTCGCCTTTAGCCATTTGCTCGGATTTCGCTTGCTTCCTCGTCTCAAGCCCATGCATTCCCAGCGGTTAGCGGTAGTGGAAGAGGGTGCCGCAGAACTCTATGCGAGTACTTGAGTTCCCAACGACTCAGGCAAGAGATTCAGGAAGCGCTCAACGTGATTGAGCAGTGGAATAGTGTGAATGGCTTCATCTTCTCTGGTCGCGGTGGAGAACTGCTGTCGAATCGGCCCGAGGATCAAGAAGTCGCGGTCCTATGCCTTCACCTAATCCAGGTCAGCCTTGCTCTCGTCAATACGTTGATGTTGCAAGATGTCCTGGCCGAGAAGCACTGGAAAGATGCCATGAAGCCGGAAGACTGGCGCGGATTGACGCCACTGTTCTGCCAGCATGTCAATCCCTACGGACGCTTCACTTTGGACCTGTCGCAACACATTCCGTTGTCACTCACCAAAATCGCCTAGACCTCTCACACTTCACCAAAAACTGTGCCGCACTTATCTACTTTGCGGCTACGGGGCCTTTTCCTTAACGCAGGGCCTTCAACTGGTCATCCTGTGCTCTCTTCGCAAACTGTCATCTAGTTGTCACCTACCTGCCATTTTCTTCGCGGGCATTTTCTAGCATACTTGCCTCAGAAGAAAAATTCATTCTTCACTGAAAAACTTTTGAGACTAAAAACAATTGGAGAAAAAAACTATGCTTCATTCACTGTATCGCCGGTTTTTCCTGGCCGCATTGGTAGCGGCATTCGGTATCCTGATGATTACCGCGGCTGCCGGGGCCAGCCCGGTACGCACAAGCAATCAGCAGGCAGGAACAACCTACACGTTTACGACGCTTGATGACCAGGCAGACCCCACCTTCAACCAGTTGCTGGGCATCAACAACAATGGCGTCATCGCGGGCTACTTCGGCAGTGGTGCCACTGGCCACCCCAACAAGGGCTACAGGCTCAGCAAGCCGTATGGGCAGGGCAACTACCACAATGAGAACTTCCCCGGTTCGGTGCAGACGCAGGTCACAGCCATCAACAACAAAGGTTTCACGGCTGGCTTCTGGGTCGATGGCAACGGCAACAACTTCGGCTTCGTCCAGTGGAACGGCGTTTTCACCTCATACAAGAACCCGCACACGGGCGCGGGAACAGTCAATCAACTGCTCGGCCTCAACGATAAGGGCATCGCGGTCGGCTTCTATACGGACGCCAATGGCATCAACCACGCCTACAAACTCAATCAGAGCACGGGTAAGTTCACAGCCATCGTCCCTCCGGGCGGCAACAATGCGCTGGCGACAGGCATCAACGACAACGGCGATATCGTCGGCTTCCTGACCGCCTCCAATGGCTCAACCGTTAGTTTCCTGCTGAAGGGAACGACCTTCACCGAGTTCTCGTTCCCCAATGCGGCCAGCACGCAGGCTCTGGGCGTCAACAAATACGATGAGATCGTCGGCGACTACGTTGACGGCGCGGGCAATATGCACGGCTTCACCCTGAAGAATCCGCTGACGAACGCGCACTTCCAGTCAATCGACGACCCCAACGGCGTTGGCACCACCACCATCAACGGCCTCAACGACAATGGTGTGCTAGTCGGCTTCTACGTTGACGGCGCGGGCAACACCGATGGAATGCTCGCAACCCCCAAATAACCCATCCACTCGATAGATTTAACACTATACGAAGGCCCAGGCTGGCGAAACTCTTGCCAGCCTGGGCCTTCGTATAGTGTTAAATCTATCCCCACATCTCGGCCAATTGTTTACGCACCTTCTGTAACCAGGAGGGCAATGAGGTAGCCCACGCCAGCCGCTCAAATACATCATCTATCAGCGCTTCGTCGATGCCTCCCTGGGTGAAGAAGAGGTCTTCAAGGGGGCCGTTGATGGTGAGAATGGGGGCAACAAGGGAGAGAGCGTCGGCGATGATGGAGGCTTCGTCGCGCACAGGAGGGTAGATGGCGCTGTAGGCTTGCAGGAAGAGCGCGGCGCGTTCGGGATCGAGGCCGCGTTTGACAAGAGGGCGCGTGAGGCGGTGTTCCGGCTGCCAGTCGAGGGCGCTGAAGCAGAAGAGGCCATAGGCAACCTCGAAGATGCGCTTCTCCCAGTGCGACGCCTCCAAGTTGAGTACAGCGTTGACCTCCTGCGTACCAAAACGCAGGTTGACGGGCCGATAGTCTCCGTGAATATGCATTTCCGGCAAGCCGTGTACCGAGCCGATAGACATCATAGCGGCAGGCAGGACAGCTTCCCACTGGTCGCACCAATCGGCAAGCGCCGCCGCCAGCGCCTCAACCTCGCTGGCCTCCGCTCGCCCGCGTGCCAGGTTGAGGTAGCCCTGCACCAATCCGCCCATGTGCGCTTCAGAAGGCCAGCGAATCACCGATCCCTTGTAGCGCCGCGAGACCAGGTGCAGACGCGCCAGCATGTGACCGGCGGCAGCCACCAAATCACGACTGCGAGCGTCCTGGGTGTCGAAGGCTTCACCATCTATCCATTGCTCAAGCTCAAAAAAATCATCCCCAATGGCAACGGCTGGCTCTCCCTGTGGAGTCTTCCAGAATGATGGAGTGGGGATACCCGCCGCGTGGAGGTAATGCCGGAAGCGATAGCGCTCGGCGGTATCCTCGCCTATCGGGCCTTCTGGACGCTCTTTAAGCACATAGCGCTCTCCCTGAATATCGACGAGCAGGCTCAGTTGGTCGGAATGCGGCGTTGCGAGCGGACCGAGATTGCTCCATTCGCTCACGCCGAATTGTCGCATGATTTCGTCTAAGTCCAGAACATCTTCTTGCTCGTTCTCACTATCGCGCTCGTATTCATCCATGTTTATTTCTACTCCGGCAAGTCATGAAACATGCATGAATGGATAGCAAGGAAGCGGTGTACCGCTTCCTTGCTATCCATTCATGCATGTTTCATGACATTCTAGACTTCTGTTGGTAAATCCTGGCGTTTGCCCCATTCGTTCCAGGAACCATCGTAGTTGGTCAGGTTGGGATAGTCGAGCATTGCCAGGCTGAAGAGGAGCGTAGTGGCGGCAACGCCTCCATTGCAGTAGGCAACCACCCGTTGTTCCGGCACGACGCCTGCCGAGGAGAAGACCTGCGCCAGTTCCTCGTTGCTGCGGAATGTTCCCGTGTCCGGATCGATAACCTCTTCACGAGGCAGGCTCAGCGCCGTCGGAATGTGGCCGGGACGACCTTGCCCGCGCACCAGCTCACCGGTGTACTGCCCCCGCTCGCGTGCATCGACCAGCGTCACATCCTGTTGGCCGATGAAAGAGAGCACGTCTTCGGCTGTGGCGCGCAACTGCGTCTGCACAATCGGCGTAAAGGTGGTTACCGGGTAGGTAGGAATAGCCGTGTCTAGCGGGTGATTCTCCTGCCGCCACTTGTTCAACCCGCCGTTGAGCACAACAACATCGCGATGCCCATAGTAGTTGAGCGCCCACCAGAGGCGGGTGGCGAACTGTGAAGCGGGGTGAGCATCGTAGGCCACCACGAGATGATCGTCTCCAATGCCCAGGCGTTCCATAAGCGCGGCAAAGCGTTCAGGAGAGGCTATCTGGGCCTCAACCGGATCGTTCGGATCCGTGATGTCCTCGCTCCAATCGATGTATACTGCGCCCGGAATGTGGCCCTGCTCGTAGTCTTCGCGTGCGCCGACGTACTCGGCTTCCTGCACGCCATCGCGCTCGACGGTTCGCACATAGCCGCGCATATCAACGATGCGAAGTTGTGGGTCATCGAGGTGCTCCGCCAGCCAGGAGGTTTCGACTAAGAAACGGTTGCGCTCCATCAACTATCCTCCACAATATAGCCCCCGCCTGCTGGCGAGGGGCAGATTGCTGTGTCTACGAGAACAAACCCGAAGCTTCCGGGTTATCGGTGCTCACAAAATGGGCGGGGGTGCCAAAGAGCGTCATCGGCTTCACTCCCTTGATGGTCATCGAGGGGTTGGGCGTCTGCGTCGTGAAGTACCGCTGCACCGTCAGACCCAGCGGGCGGGCCAGAACCAGTGCGGCAGTAGAAGCGAGAATGACGTTGTTGGCCGTGTTGAATGGCCGTCGCATTTTGGCTACCGTCATCGCGGAAAGACCTGTCAGCATTCCAGCCACGGCAAGATTGGTGCCGCAGCGCTCATGTACCGCCAGTTCCGGTTGTGTGGTACGCAGCAAGGTGAGTGCTTCCTCGGCTGCTGGAAGAATGGCCTCGGTCGGCACATCGCCAAAGACAAAGAAACCCGCCGCGAATGAGATACCCGCGAAACGCACGTCGGGATACTTTTTACTCAACAACACAATTGTCGCGTGTTCAAGCGCGTGGTTCTGCTTGACCGCTCCACCCAGCAGCATCTGCTGCGCTACCTGTACCAGGGGATTGATAGCCATCGAATTGATCCTTCCTAATCTATCCACACTCAATTAGTAGGTGATGTTAAAGATGGCTTCTTCATCACCAAATCTGATGATATCACCATCGTTCAAGATCACTGGTTGATATACTCGCACATTATTCACCATGGTGCCATTGGCGCTCTGCAAATCTTCCATGTACCACTGACCGTCTTTAAAGAGCAGCCGGGCGTGCCGACGCGAGACGGTGCGGCCAGAGATGACCAGATCGTTGCCATTAGTGCGGCCAATCGTCGTGACATCCTGGTGAAACCGGTAGGAGCGGTTGCCAATTCTGAGCAAAGCGAGAATGGGACGCCCATTTGGTGCCAGGTAGCGGTCATTGACCGCCCTGCGGTTGGAGAGATCGTCGCCGCATGTGGTGCAATACAGCCGCGTGCTTGGATTGGGCGAGCCACAACGGAAGCAGGTAATCGTCACAACATCCTGCCCATTGGCTCCGTTCACAGGAGAGCTTGTGCTCCCAAGAGGCTGCGAAACAATACCTGGGGTACTACCCATACTCGCGCCTGGGAGAGACCCGGAAACCACGCCCGGTCCCGGTACCTGCTGCTCTGGAAGTACAGGCGACACAGGAGGCAGCAAGCTCGAAGAGATGCTTGAACGCCAGGGACGCGGTATCGACAGGTGCGAGACTGCCAGCGCAGTTGTCAAAGCATCAATCAGCGCCTCCGCCGACTGGTAGCGATCCGGTGGGGCCTTCGCCGTCATCTTGACCACCACCAACTCGATAGCAAGGGGAACATTGACGCTGCGCAAACGTTCAACCGGCAGCGGGTCGTTCAGGTGTTTGACGGTGATGCTCAATGGGTTGTCGGCGGTGAAGGGAACAGACCCCGTCAGGCAGTGAAACATCACGATGCCGAGCGAGTAAATATCACTGCGGCGATCTACTGGCATCCCTGTTCCCTGCTCCGGCGACATATACTGCGGCGTGCCAATACCCGTTCCCACGCGAGTCAAATTCGTGGTGCCTTCGAGAATCTTGGCGATGCCAAAATCCGAAAGCAACAGGTAGCCATCTTTGCGTAGCAACATGTTGGCCGGCTTCACGTCGCGATGAATGATGCCATTGCGATGCGCGCAGTCCAGTCCCTCCGCCGCTTGAATCATAAAATCAACCGCTTCGGGAACCGTCAGGCGCTGCTGCTGTTTGAGGCGGTCTTTCAGCGTTCCGCTATCTACATACTCCATGACGATGAAGGTGATGTTCTCCTGCTCACCGAAATCGTGAATCTGCACAATGTTCGGGTGGGCTAATTTGGCAACCGAACGTGCCTCGCGCACAAAACGCTGCACGAAGATGGGATCACGTGCATGATAGGTGGGCAAAACCTTGATCGCAACATATCTATCCAACGCCGGTTGGTAGGCTTTAAAAACAGTGGCCATGCCGCCAGCACCTATACGCTCAACGATGCGAAGCTGACCCAGTGATTTACCGACCAGCCCATTCATATCATCGTTGTTGCCCGCCGAGCGGGAGTAGGCATTTTCTGGTTGCATAGTCCAACGGCTCCATTCACTGAAACTTCCATGAAGTGACAACGTCCACTTAACACAGGCACATCAATCCCGGCTAACTGAACAGCCCGTCACCGGAAATTTCTACTCTTCCATGTACAAGATACATCGCTCGATTTTCTTCCCCATGATTATACAGGGTGAAACGGTTTATGTCGAGAGTTCTCAGGATACGTGCAAGCTGACAATGTGTATCAGCCCTCCAACAAGAGCGCCTCGGGGTCTTCCACCAGTTCCTTGACCCGCACCAGGAACCGCACGGCCTCGCTGCCATCGACAATACGGTGGTCATACGAAAGCGCCACGTACATCATCGGGCGAATCACGACCTGCCCGTTTACAGCCATCGGGCGCTGCTCGATCTTGTGCATACCAAGAATACCCACCTGCGGCCCGTTCAAAATCGGGGTCGAAAGCAGCGAACCGAAGACGCCTCCATTCGTGATAGTGAAGGTACCACCTTGCAACTCAGCAAGCGCCAGGCGGTTTTCTCTGGCCTTCTTCGCCAGTTCCGCGATCTCACGCTCGATCTCGGCAAAGCTCTTGCGGTCAGCATCTCGCACCACCGGCACAACCAACCCTTCCTCCACGCCCACCGCGATACCAATATCATAGTAATGCTTGAGAATCATCTCATTGCCCTGAATCTCGGCATTCAGGCGTGGGAAGGCTTTAAGCACCCCAATAACCGCTTTCGTAAAGAAGGACATAAAGCCAAGCGAGACCCCGTTCCGCTCTTTGAACGACTCTTTTCTGCGGCTGCGCACCTCCATCACCGCGCTCATATCGATCTCATTGAAGGTGGTCAGCATCGCCGCCGTGTGCTGTGTCTCAACCAGACGCTGGGCAATCGTCTGCCGCCGCCGCGAAAGGCGCACTCGCTCCTCGCGTCGGGCTTCGGTCCCCAATTGCGTCAGAGGAAACGCTGGAGCTGGAGCCTGGGTCGGCGTCTGAGTGGGGGCAGGCGCAGCGCGAGAAGCAGATGGAGCCGGAGCAGTTTGTACCTGCGAGACGGCAGATGCGGCAGGAACAGGCTGCGCGGGTGCTGGCTGCGTTTGCTGTTCCAGATAGTGGATTACATCATCCTTCGTCACACGGCCATACTGGCTGCTTCCCGGCACCTGAGAAAGATCGACGTTATGCTCTTCCGCGATACGACGCGCCAGGGGTGAAGGCGACCTCTTCCCATCCGTGCTCGCGGGTACTTGCTGCGCAGCGACTGGGACAGGGGCAGCCGGAGCAGTCTGCTGGGCGTTTTGTGCCGGAGAAGCAGCCGGAGCAGAAGAGACAGGCGTGCTTACCTCTGCCTGTTCGCCAATCACGCCAATCGCCTCGCCGACAGTGACCACATCGCCTTCCTGCTTAAGAATTTTCTGCAAAATGCCGCTCTGTTCGGCGCTGACTTCCAGGTTGACCTTATCGGTTTCCAATTCTACCAGCACATCGCCCTGCTGCACCGCGTCGCCCTCGTGCTTCTCCCATATACCCACCACAGCATCAACGATGGATTCCCCCAACTCTGGGACATGAACCTCAACGGACATATTCTCCTCCATGCTCACTGATCGTCGTGCTGAGCGCCTCGGTCAAAATCTTTTCCTGCTCAGCCGCGTGTATGTCGATAAATCCAACTGCTGGGCTTGATCGCTCAGGACGAGCGATGACGCGGAGTTGGATAGGGGATGTGAGAAGTTTCGCCAGTCGTGGGGCCATGTAACTCCACGCACCCATATTTTCCGGCTCCTCCTGCACCCAGATCACTTCGCGCAGGTTGGGATAATTGGCTATCACCTGCTCCAGTTCGTTGGCCGGGAAAGGATAGAGCAGTTCCACCCGCGCCATGGCCGTATCTTCGGCCTGTGCTCGCCTCTGCTGAGATGAGAGGTCGATTGCTATCTTTCCGCTTGCAAGCAGCAAACGCCGGATCGAGTTCGCACGTCCCAGTGCCTGCTGGTCGTCAATCATGGGCTGGAAATGTCCCTGCGTCAGTTCCGTGAGTGTTGCGGATGACGCTGGTTGGCGCAGCAGACTCTTCGGCGTGAAGACGATCAGAGGACGCGGATTGCTCTTCAGCGTGTGCGCCTGAGTCCGCAGCAGGTGGAAGTACTGGGCCGAGGTCGAGCAATTGGCAATGCGCCAGTTATCCTGTGCGGCCAGTTGCAGGTAGCGTTCCAGGCGTCCACTGGAATGTTCAGGTCCCTGTCCCTCGTAACCATGTGGCAGCAGCAGCACAAGTGCGGAGTCCTGCTTCCACTTGGCGCGAGCAGAGGCAATGAACTGGTCGATAATCACCTGGGCGACGTTGGCGAAATCGCCGAATTGCGCCTCCCAGAGCACCAGCGCTTCGGGTGCCTCGACGCTATAACCGTATTCAAAGCCGAGCGCGCCGGTCTCGGTCAGGGGGCTGTTATAGATGGCGAAAGAGGCTCGCGCCTCGGACAGGTGTTGCAGTGGAATGTAGGTTTCACCGTTATGCTGGTCGTGCAGCACGTCGTGCCGGTGACTGAAGGTGCCGCGCTCGACATCCTGTCCGGTCAGACGAATCGGCGTTCCCTCAGCGAGCAGCGAGGCAAACGCCAGGGACTCGGCCTGTCCCCAATCAATACCGCCTTCTGGCCCCAACGTTGTTGCCCGGCGCTGCAACAGCCGCGCCAGCTTGGGATTGGGCGAGAAGCTCGACGGCCACGAAAGCATTTCTTGATTGTATTGAGTAAGTTGCTCAGCAGTCACGGGAGGCGGCGTCACTAACGCTTCATGATGCCCGTTGCCATTGTGTCCGTTCATTTCCAGTTCGAGCGGTGAGAGCGTCTCAGCTTCCTGCCGGGCCTTGTCCAGAACGGCGAAAGCTTCCTTCACCAGCGCGTCAGCCTCCTCGCGGGTAATGTAGCCCTTTTCCTCGAGTCGTCGGGCGTAGAGTTCGCGCACGCTTGGATGCTGGCGAATGATCTCATACATATGTGGCTGCGTGAAAGCGGGCTCGTCGCCCTCGTTGTGACCCCAGCGACGATAGCCAACCAGGTCGACCAGAATGTCCTTGCAGAACTGGTCGCGATACGCATAGGCCAATCGGATCGCGGTGAGACAGGCATCAGGATCGTCTGCATTGACGTGAATGATGGGAACTTCAAAGCCTTTTGCCAGGTCGCTGGCGAAATGCGTGGAGCGGCTATCTTCCGGCTCGGTGGTGAAGCCAAGCTGGTTATTCAAAATGATATGGATGGTACCACCGACCGTGTAGCCAGACAAGTTCCACAGGTTCAAGGTCTCCGCGACCACGCCCTCACCTGGGAACGCCGCGTCGCCATGAATAAGCACCGGCACAGTATGTTCTACGTCCTGTAACGGAAATCCTCTCTCGTCGCGCTTCTCCTGCGTGGCGCGGGTCATGCCCTCGACGACAGGATTCACGAATTCGAGGTGGCTGGGATTGGGCGAGAGAATGATATGCATGGCTACAGAAGCGCCCTCGCCCAGCACATGTTCCGCGCCGAGATGATATTTGACATCGCCCGTCCAGCCAAAGCCGAAGGTATCGGTAAGGGGAACGCCTTCCTCATGCTTGGAGTGTTGGAATTCGGAGATGATCTCCGCGTAGGGCTTGTCCAGCACATGCGCCAGCACGTTAAGCCGCCCGCGATGGGCCATGCCCAGAATAATCTCCTCTGTGCCTGACTCAACCGCGTCGTGGATGATCTCATCCAGCATGGGGACCAGGACATCGGTTCCTTCAAGAGAGAAGCGTTTCTGGCCGGGAAAAGTTTGTTGCAGGTAGCGTTCAAACGCCTCCACCTGCGTCAGCCGCGTGAGCAAACGGCGGCTGGCCCGCTGACCGCCGCGCTCCTCGAACTGGTGCAGCCCCACCGCGTCACGCAGCCAGCTTCGCTCGATAGGGCTTTTCACCTGGTCAAATTCGTAACTGATGGTGCCGGAATACATATTGTGCAGGGTCTGGATAGCTTCGAACGCATTGCGCACACCCTCGGCGGCATGGCCTCCAATCACGGTAGGCGGCAACAGCGCAAGTCGCTCGTTCGTGATGCCGTGCGTCTCCGGCAGGAGAGCAGGATCGCCCAGAGGTTCGCTGCCAAGTGGGTCAAGGTTCGCCCCCAGATGCCCACGCTCGCGAATGGAACGGGC
>DASTKE010000385.1:0-7774 GCA_035716105.1 Ktedonobacteraceae bacterium
AGGCCACCGCTACGCAGTTGGTAGGGGTGGAGGCAAGCTCCACCCTTTTATCCAACCCGGAAAGCTATCAGACTCCTGTTGTTTGCACGCGGGCAAGCTGGTTGTAGACTTGCGTCGTCGAAATATGGGCATGACCCAGGAGTTCCTGCACCGAGCGCAGTTCCATACCGTCCTTGAGCATGTGAATGGCGAACGAGTGGCGCAGCATATGCGGCGTAATCGACGTGATGCCGACCTGCCGTGCATAGCCTTTGATGATCAGCCAGAAGCCCTGGCGTGTGAGCCGCTCACCATGATGGTTCAGGAACAGCGCCTGCTCGTCCGGGTGGTGGACGATCAGCGCGGGACGAGCTGCCGCTAAATACTGGCGCGTCGATGCAACGGCCACAGGCGGCAAGGGCAGGACGCGCTCGCGCTTACTGCGCCCATTACGCCCCTGACAGGTGATCGTCGTCCGCTCAAGATCAACGTCATTCAGGTTCAGCGAAACAAGTTCTGAGACGCGCATTCCGGTCGCGTAGAGCATGTGCAGCATGGCAAGGTCGCGTTGGCCGACAGGCAACGTGACCTCTACCTGCTCAAACAGGCTGTCAATTTGCTCGGCGCTCAAGACGTTCGGTGGGTCTTTCTGCACTCGCGGCGCTTCCAGGTGCTCGACTGGATCGATTGTCACCGCGCCCTTGCTATACATGTAGCGAAAAAATGATTTCAGCGCCGCCAGTTTGCGCGCTATTGTGGTTGGACGATAGCCATGATATTCGCGCATATTGAGAACATATCCTGCTATATGCTCGCGAGTCACCTGTGGCCAGTTTCCAATTCCCTGCTGTTCCAGGTAGGCCCGCAGTTGCTGGAGATCATTCCGATAGGCGACTATCGTATTCTGATTATTTCCCCCGTGCTCCTGTTCCCGCGTAGAAAGCGAATTTATAAACTCATCAATGGAATCTTGCAACATAAGACACTTCCGCCTCTGCCTCTCTATTTGCAGAGTTGACCTTTTTATGCTCTGGTCAACCACTTACATCACGATGATGACGAGGGACATTATAATCCATTCAGGGAGGACGGGGCAAGCAAAAGAGAAGGAAGATTACTGCCTCAAGAAGTGCTATAATAGACATCAATCCTGCCTTGCACGCAGCATCAATCAACGCACATCATTGTTGGTCAAACTGACCGGATGGTGTGATGAGACCATAAAGGAGACCTGGAAAAAATATGAGTAAATTGCTGGATATGTTTACAGGGGCGCGCCGCACGCAGTCTGGTGGCGGTATGGGCTTCCTGGGCAAACCAAAATCAGAGATTAAGCCGCGAGCCGCCGCGCTCATTGTCGCCCTGCCCACCTTCGACGCAGGCAGCGCGGAGAGCGCGATTAAGGCCGGGGCCGATAGCCTGCTCTTCACCTGGAACGGCGAAGACACGTCCGAGTTCGACGCCATGAAAGATGCCATCGAGGCCGCGAAAGCTGGTGGCGAGAACGTGATTTGCGGCTTGCAAATTTCGGGCGGCTGGGAACAGATGGATCACGAGAAGATCGAGCACCTGAAAGAGCAGGGAGTGAATTTCATCATCCTGCCTCTGGATGCTCCAGCGCGTTTGCTGGCTATTCGCTCAAAAGACGTTGACCTCGTCGTCACCGTTCCCATGCGCGAGGGTGAGTTGTACCCCACCTTCATTCGCAATCTGGTCGCCTTCGACAGCATTACCGCTGTACGCTTCGATTTTGAACTGCCCGATGAAATGGAGGCCATGAGCATCGAAGACCTGTTGCACTACCGCGCCGTGCGCGAAGCGGTACGCTACCCCGGTATGCTGAATGTGAGCGCCAATCTGAACGAGAAAGACGCCTTCACCATCGCCTCATTGGGCATCCAGGCGCTGATCCTGCCCGCCAGCAGCACCGACGAGGCAACTGCGCAGCGCATCCAGGCGGTACGCACATTGCTGGAAAAGGTGCGCAGCGACGAGAAGGAAGCATCGAGCGCGAGCAAGTCATAGACTTCAGGATAAGACAGAGGCCAGCGTCGAGTGCGCGGCACCCGCCACTGGTTTCGACGCTGGCCTCTGTCTTATCCTATTAATCCTCTTCAGGGCGACGTATCGCACTGGAGGGTGCTGTGTGCCAGTGCAGTTGGCGGCGCGGAATACGACGCAGGAGCGCGTGCGTCTTGCGCCAGACACGCTCAGGATCGGCATTGTTGCGCCAGTAGTAATAGCAAGCCAGATCGTCGGGTTCATCGCGCAATACCTGTGTGAAAGCGACTTCCAGTTGCTCCTCGTCCTCCTCGTCAAGGTTGAAGTTCTGCAACCAGAGCTGGCTGCGTTTTCCACTGCGACGCGCCACCTCCGTCACGCTTCTCCCCCATACACCCACCTCCTCCACATCTTTATTGAGCAACTGCCAGAACAGGTGGCAGCCAATGGTATCCAGGTGGGGCAGCGCGACCAATTCGTCAAGCTGTTCCAGGTCCTGCGGCAGCAGGACCACCGCAGTTTTCGCGTGCGCGTCCGCCTCTTTGACATGCGAGCAGAGCTTACCGAGAAAGTCGACCATCGAACGCCGCCGGAAGCCGGGCAGGTCGGCCACATCGGGACACAGCGCCCGGCACACGGAGCAAAAACAGGTGATATTCGTGCCTCGCGGCTCATCGATCAGAATGCCATTGATGGGAAAGTTGTACAGGTAGTGTTCGATCTCCTTGAACAGCCAGGAGCGGAACGACTCGTGATTGTAGCAGGAGATATCATGATAGCGCCCGTGTTTATCCAGTACACGAGAATGCGGGTGGTGAAAGGTATACCAGCTTGGCATGAGAGACGGGCCGGCAAATAAGTTGCCATAGCGTCCCATGCTCAGGTAGACCTTCAAACCAACATCCTGCGCCAGGCGCAAACCGCGTTCGAGGTCACGCGGCCAGCGCTGGGCCTCCTGCTCGTGGACGGTGTAGACGATGCTGCTGGCACCGGTGGCACGGATCTGGTCGAAATCACGCTTCACGGCTTCCGGGTGAAGCAGGGGATAGAAATACGCGACGGTGATATCCATTATACCTACTCTGCTCTAGAAGAGAAAACACTGGCAAAAGTGAAAAAGAGAAATACGTCATTGGGCAGTATAGCACAGCATTTTCCTTCTGTAAGCTAAGAGGGCATTTTAGGCTATGGCACCTTGATACAGTTCACAAACGATCCACTGGTACCTTTCCCCTATAACTTTAGTCATGGAAAACCTGTTATTCTTGACAAGTACTGTACATCAAGGCACAATGCGAACATGAGTCACGCACAGCGATTTGACATCCCTGGCAAGAGCACGGGCTGCTTTGTCCAGGCATACGCGAAGATCAACCTGACGCTCGACGTTTTAGGGCGTCGTGCCGATGGCTACCATGAACTGGCAACGGTCATGCAGGAGATCGACCTGTACGATACCCTCTGCCTGACCGCCGCTCATGATGACCAGGTGCAATTGATCTGCTCCATGCCGGAACTGAGCGGCCCACTGAACCTGGCAACTCGCGCCGCCGAACTGGTGCGCCAGCGCCTGGAGCTAACGCAAGGGGTGAAAATCGAGCTACACAAACATATTCCGCTGGCTGCCGGGCTGGCCGGTGGCAGTAGTGATGCTGCCGCCATCCTGCTGGCATTGCAGCGCTGGTGGCAGTTGTCGCTCTCCCCTGACAACTTGCTCGACATGGCTGCATCGTTAGGTTCAGATGTGCCGTTTTTTCTGACGGGAGGACTGGCGCTCTGTCAGGGGCGCGGTGAACTCGTGTATCCCCTGAATACACCCCTGCCAGCGCCGATGCGCTGGCTGCTCCTGCTGAAACCGGCCATCAGCATCTCAACGGCTGCTATTTTCCGCGACCTAACGCCTGATGACTATACGAATGGAACGCATAGTCAAGCGGTACGTGCAGCACTTCAGGAGGGCCATAGCCCCTCCCCGGAAGATTTGCATAACGGCCTGGAACGCGGCGTGCTGGAACGCTATCCAGCAGTTGCTAGCGCAAGGGAGAGCCTGTTGCGGGCAGGCGCTCCACTTGTACGCCTGTCAGGCAGCGGCCCGACGCTTTACGCGCCGTTCGCTGAACTGGCACAGGCAGCGACAGTGCAACAGCGCCTTCAGGCTCAGGGATACGAAGTGTACCTGTCGCGTGCGATTTCCCCCAAACCAGGGAATGTGTGTTTTTTTTAACGTACATGTAAGGAGGCAACCATGGCTGATCTCTACTATTGCGTCAAGTGCAAGACCAAGACCGAGATGAAAGACCCCCAGCGAGTGACGATGAAAAATGGCAAGCCCGCACTGAAGGGGACGTGCTCCGTGTGCGGCACCTCGCAGCACGCCATTCTCGGCAAAGAAAAGGAAAGCGTTAAATAATACGCCTGTGGAAAACAGGAGCGAGGGGGTGGCGACATGTCGCCACCCCCTTGCTCCTGTTTTCCACAGGCGTATTGATATCTCTCCCTCGACTTTCCGGGCGCGACTTGATATAATTGGAGGCGGCCTAAGAGAAAAAGCACTATCATTCGAAGAGATCATCACATACGGGAGGGAGCACGATGAACCTCTGGGATTCAGTACATCGCGGTCTGGAGAAAGCGTCGCATGAGGCGGCGCGTCTGGCAAGGACTCAGCGCTTACGCGCTACGCTTGACGGCATGACGCGGCAGGTCAATACGCTGCACACCGTCTTAATCAATCGCACCATGGATCTTTATATATCCGGTCAACTGGCGCAAAGCGAGTTATTACCCATGTGCCAGGAATTAGCTAATCTTCAGCAACAAATGCAACAAATACAAGCTGAACTGAAGCAGCTTCAGGCCAGCCAGCCGCAAGCACAGGTGCAGGGGCCTGGCACTGGACCGCAAGCAGCAGGCACGGAACTCTATCCACTGGCAGATGAAGGGGCCACGTATGCGCCTCCGCCGCCAGACTACCAGCCTTACGGCGATGGTGGTCCCATTACTGCTCCACCACCATCGGGAGCCGAGGGACTGACCGTTAGCGGTTTGGAAACGGTGCTCGCGCCGCCGCCTCCAGACGCCATACCTGCACAGCAGCCAGTTACTGGCGGTGTACCCCGTTTCTGCCCGGCCTGCCATGCCGAACTCAATCCAGGCCACGCCTTTTGCCATAATTGCGGCACAATGGTGCAGGATCCTTCCTCACTCTACCAACCCACGATGCGTGGCAGCGCCGCGGAGGAAACGGCAAGCAGCAGCGATATAGAAACGTTACGCGCCGCACCGTTCGCCAGCCAGCAGCAGTATGTCGCACCTCCACCGGCAGCCAATCCCAATGAAGACAATAAAGGGGTGTAAAAACTGCGCCAACAGCTTATTACCGCGCTTTGTTTTATGCTGCGCGTTCCATTTGCTCTGCTCAATCGCCTCTCCTATCCTTTTACGCGACAAGCAAGGAGGCAGCCGCGCTCCATAGTGGTCATTAAACCCTGCTGCCTGGGCGATCTAGTGATGACGACGCCATTGTTAGAGGTGCTGCGCCGGGCCTATCCCCAGGCGCGCATCGTCTACGTGGCCGGTTCGTGGTCAAAAGTCATTCCAGAACATTCCCCCGCCGTCGATGCTGTGCTCGATTGTGGCAGTGTTGGTATCTCTGGACGCTACGGCTTGCAAGACTACCTGCGGCTGGCGAGAATGCTGCGACACGAACATTTCGATCTGGCCTTCGTGCTCGACCGCTCGCCCATGCTCACGCTCCTGCCCTGGCTGGCAGGCGTGCCGCGCCGCGTCGGCCTCGACAGCCTGGGACGCGGCTTCTCGCTGACCAACCGCGTTCCCGTCTCAAGCTCGCCCGACCATTTGCAACACCAGGCCGACATCTACCTTGAGCTTGCTCACGCCATCGACCTGCCCGTCGATCAGCTCATTGACCATCCGCATATGCGTTTTGTACCAACGGCGGAGGAGCGACAGGCAGCGCGACAGCTTGTACCGGAAAGCAAGGGACGTGTGCATATTGCGCTCTTTCCGGGCGGTGGCAGCAATCCGGGGATGGAGTTGACGGCCAAACGCTGGCCGCTCGCACGCTACCGGACACTGGCAAGCAAACTCGTCCGCGAACTGGACGCGCAGGTGCTGCTCATCGGCGGTTCAGATGATGAAGCGCTCAATGCCCAACTGCTAGAAGGTCTCGACGTGCCGGAGGGAAGGGTACGCAACCTGGCAGGCCAGACCAGCATCGGCGAATTAGCGGCCCTGCTCGAACGCTGCGCGCTCTTCATCGGCAACGACAGCAGCCCCATGCATCTTGCCGCCGCCGTGGGCATTCCGGTCATCGCCATCTTCGGCCCAACCAGTCCGCAGGAGTACGGCCCCTACCCGCTCGATGACCCCGGACATATAGCATTGTGGCGCAACCCGACAGGCAAACCATGTTTTTTCCTGGGCAAAATGCAGCCCTGCGCAGATTGCACCTGTATGCAAGCGGTGACGGGTGACGACGTGTGGCAGGCGGTACAGCGCCTCATCCCCAGCCCGCAAAACAAAGAGGTGCGCTCTTGAAACGCTTGCTTCGCACGCTGATCCTGCTGGTCGTGCGTCTCATTGGCGCGCCAGGCGCATATCTCGCCGCTCGAAAGGCGCAAGCGCCCGTCTCAGGGAAGCCGCGCATCCTGCTGGTGCGACCCGACCACCTGGGGGATATGCTGCTGGTCACGCCAGTACTGGACGCACTGAAAACGCACGTGCCCGATGCCCATATCACGATGGTGGTTGGCCCGTGGTCAAGCGAGATTGTGGCGCGCCATCCAGCCGTTGATCGCCTGCTGACCTGCCCATTTCCCGGCTTTCAACGCGCCCCGCAAAAGGCGCTGGCACCCTATATCCTGCTCTTCAGCTACGCTCGAAAACTACGGCGCGGCCACTACGACCTCGCTATCAACCTGCGGCCCGATTTCTGGTGGGGCGCGGCCCTGCTCTACCTGGCGCGCATTCCGCACCGCGTTGGTTATGCCATCGCTTCCGGCACACCCTTTCTCACCCGCGCCCTCCCATTTCAGGCGCATGAACACGCTGCCGTCTCCAACCTGCGACTCACAAGCACCGCGCTGGCACTACTGGGAGATGCACCGCTTGCGGAGCCCTACACGCCCTCCGCTTACCCGCTGCAATTCGTCCCTACGACAGAGGAACGCGCCTGGGTCGCTGAGCGCCTGCGTAACGAAGGCATAGACGCGGAAACGCCCGTTGTGCTCATTCATCCCGGCAGCGGCGCGGCTGTCAAACTGTGGCGCTCAGAGGCATGGGCAAGCTGTGCCAACGCGCTTCCCGCCTTATTGACAACTCCTGCTCCTGCGCGTATCATCCTCACGGGCGGTAAAAGCGAACGCCCACTGCTGGAAGAGATTGCGCGGGGTATGGCAGCGTCCCCGGTTATGATTACCGATGCCAGCGTGGGGCAATTGGCCGCACTGCTTGGACGCGCCGTGCTGGTGTTGGGAGTCGATAGCGGCCCGCTGCACCTGGCGGTGGCGCAGGGAACGCCGACGGTGGTGATTTTTGGGCCAACCGACGCCCGTATCTTCGGCCCCTGGGGCGATGCGGGACAGCATATCGTTATCGCCTCGACGCAGCGCTGCCCAACTTGCCCGTACATACCCTGCGGTCGGCTGGACTTCCGGCCCGATGAACTGGCAGCCCATCCCTGCGTGCGGCTGCTACCAGAACAGGCTGTGCTGACGGCAATTCGCAGCCTGAGCATTCTGAAGCAGCAGCCGGGAGACATTGAGGCACAAAT
>DASTKE010000386.1:0-2939 GCA_035716105.1 Ktedonobacteraceae bacterium
GCCTGCTGTGGCTGCACTTTACCGGCGGGCAGCGAACGGCGCTGTGTGCGACCCATGATCTGATCGATGTCGCGGTCCAGGTAGCAGTTGATGCAGTTGGCACTGCCTGCCGCCAGCGCACCACCGAGCAGAGTTGGGATAAGCAGGAACAGCGATGGCAGCGCCCCTTTCGCAATGGCCATCGAGGCGGCAGTGACGCCCAGCAACAGGACGGTCACATGCGGTTTCATCAGGTCAACATAGCTGCCAATGGTTTGTCGCACCGGGCCGGGGGCTTTCTTCGCCCGTACCGGCTCGTTCATCACCATTTCCTCGTGCTGTATCACCTTCATAAGCAAAATACCCCTTCAGGAGAAATAGATACTGAAGCATATTGTCTTCAACCAGCCTGTTACCTTCCTTGCAACGTCTCTGTTTAACCTTACAGTTACCTGAATAACCACCAACCCGTAGGTGCCGATCAATCGGCGGTGTGCTCGATAAATCGGCACCTACGCACCTATAGACTATTGTCGCATATTCGTTCTACCTGTTATAGTATGTACCAGCTAATATTTTGAGAACAAAAACACGTGAAAGGTCGCCGGGGATGGCAGACATTGGACCCAATTTCTGGCTCACACAGTGGAACTGGGAACCATCTATTCTTATTGGCACCGCTCTGATCGTTGGCTTCTATTTGTACGCCATCGGGCCACTGCGCAAGAAACATGGGCTGGCTGCACGAAAAGGGCAGGTCTTCGCATTCCTGCTGGGCGTGCTGCTGATGTTCCTGGCGCTGGTCTCGCCCCTGGACGAACTGGGCGACACGTACCTGTTCAGCGCGCACATGGTGCAACACCTCTTCCTGACCATCGTTGGCCCGCCGCTGCTGCTGATCGGCATTCCGGCATGGATGGCGCAGCCGTTAGTGCGCAACTCGACGGTATTTCGCATCGCTCGCTTTCTCACGCTTCCCGTTGTGGCCTTTTTCCTGTTTAATGGCGATTTCTGGCTCTGGCACGCGCCGCCGCTCTACAACGCCACACTGGAGAACGAGGGGATTCATATTTTTGAACACCTCACCTTTATCGGCACCGCCCTGTTGTTCTGGTGGCCCATTTTCAGTCCGCTTGACGAGGGGCTGCCGCGTTTATCGCTTGGGGGGCAGATTCTCTACCTGTTCATGGCCGGGATGCCAATGGTAGCGCTGGGGGCCGGACTGACGTTCGCGCCGCCGCTTTACGCTCCGTACCTGGCCGCGCCCCGCGTCTGGGGCATCTCGCCGGTGATGGATCAGCAGTTGGGTGGTCTGATCATGTGGATTCCGGGCAACCTGTTCTACATCGTCATCGTCAGCGTGCTCTTCATTCGCTGGATGCTGCGACAGGATGAGAAACAACGCGAGCGCGAACGCGAGGCAGATCAGCTAGAAGATAACCAGGTGGGTGTCATGTAGCACGCATTCCTTACAGGCTTATTCAGGCTGCTGTAAGGCAGCAGAAAAGAACTGTAAGCCGGTTGTCAGGGACTATCACTACACTATGGCGTAGAATGGAGAGAGTATCACTACATTCACGCTGACGACAGCTTTGTTCATCGTCATAAAAAACTATTTTTAGGAGAAGAGATGTGAGGATGCCTCTATTTCGCGGGATGAAACGCTGGGGAATAGCACTCTCAGCTATACTTTTGTCCTCGTTCCTACTAGCCGCCTGTGGAGAGAATTCTCCCTCTATATTGAGTCCGGTTGGACCGGTTGCCGACAAGGAACTTGGCCTGTTCTACTTTATCCTTGCCGTGGCGACGCTGGTTTTTGTGGTTGTAGAGGGCTGGCTAATCTTCTCGATTGTGCGCTACAGGGAGCGACCGGGAATGCCCGCGCCCACCCAGATCCACGGCAATAACACGGTGGAGGCAGCCTGGACGATTGCCCCGGCCCTGTTCCTGTTCGCGGTGCTGATCTACACCATCTACACCATGTTTACCCTCGCTCCTGCCGGAAACCCTACGTTGGAGGTGCAGGTTCGCGGACACCAGTGGTGGTGGGAATTTGACTACACCAAATCTCCCAACTATGGCTTTGCCACCGCCGACTCGCTGCATATTCCCCTTGGCTCGGTCGTAAAGGTTGACCTGTTTTCGGATAACGTCATCCACAGCTTCTGGATTCCGGAAATCACCGGCAAGACGGACGTTATTCCGGGTCACAACAACACGATGGTCTTCAGAGCCGATAAAGTTGGTACCTATCGTGGTGAGTGCGCGGAATTTTGCGGCGTGCAACACGCGCACATGGACTTCAACGTCATTGTGGAACCAATGGACACCTTCCAGACCTGGGCCAGCACGCAGCAGCAGGCGGCAGCAACGCCAGCGCCTGGCAGCCTGGCGGCTCAGGGGGCGAAACTGTTCGCAAGCCAGTGTGTTGCCTGTCATGGCATTGTCGGCGTCGATCTGAAGAGTTATAGCGATCCCGCCGCCGCAACCAAGATTGGGCCGAACCTGACACACTTTGGCAGCCGTAATGAAATTGCCGGGGGTGTGCTGACCAACAACGCGGACCAATGCCAGCCAGGAAATCTCAGCAATTGTAACCTGGCAAAGTGGCTGGCGGACCCGCAGGGCATCAAACCCGGCAATGATATGAATATCGGGACTTTGACGCCAGATCAGATCAACGCGCTGGTGGCTTACCTGGAAAGTTTGAAGTAGAGAGAGTAGACCGACCCTGTAGAAGCGTCTATACTGGGCTGGATATTGGAGGAATTGCCGATGGCAACCCGCACAATAGGTGAGAGTATCGGTGTAGTACAACAGAGGAAAACCTTTGGCGAGACCTATGTCGGCCAATGGCTCACCACCGTCGATCACAAAAAGATCGGCATCATGTACATTGTCACCGCCTTTTTCTTTTTCCTGGTCGGTGGTTTAGAGGCTATGCTTGTCCGCACGCAGCT
>DASTKE010000387.1:0-3525 GCA_035716105.1 Ktedonobacteraceae bacterium
CAACACTCCTTGATATTTGCAGTCCCAGGAGTCCTTGCAAGGGCAAATCGTAGGGGCGACGCCTTGCCCTTGCAGATACAAAAACTCTGATTAGTATATCCCCATCAATAATACATTACCTGTGAAGTGTTTCACATTAGAGGAGAACTTTAGCACAATGAGGCTACATGGGAGGAACAGTGCCGGATGCAGGCAGGTCTGCCTGCATCCGGCACTGTTCCTCCCATGTATCAAGTGGTTGTCGTCAGCGTTGTTGCTGGGAGGCGATGAAGGAGGCGTACCAGTGGCCGCTGTCTTTGATGATGCGGCGCTGCGTGGGATAGTCGACGTAGACCATGCCGAAGCGTTTGCTGTAGCCCTCGGTCCATTCATAGTTATCCATCAATGACCAGGCGAAGTAGCCGCGCATGGGGACGCCCTGCTGCAGCGCCTGCTCGACGGCCTGAATATGTTCGCGCAGGTACTGCACGCGCCGGGGATCGTTGACGTGATTGTTGCCGTCCCAGTGATCCTGAAATGCTGCCCCGTTCTCCGTTATCAACAGATCGGCGGGCGCGTAGTCATGGTGCAGGCGTTGCAGGGTGATGGCCAGTCCGTCGGGATAGATTTCCCAGCCCATCTCGGTATAGGAGGCACCGGGGATGGGCGTGACCTCTACATAGGGAGGCTGGCGCTCATTAGTCTCAACCGGAAGCAAGGTTGGCGCATTGGTCTGTTCGGGAGAACGCACCAGCATACGCGAATAGTAGTTGACGCCGAGGAAGTCGATGGGGGTGCTGATGATCGAGAGATCGTTTTCCTCCATGTGTGGCGGGTAGACGCCCATATCGGCGAAGAGACCATCGGGATAACTGCCACGGAAAACGGGGTCGAGGAACCAGCGATTGCGGAAGATGTCCGCACGTTCGACGCTGGTTCGCGTCTCCGGGCGCTCATCACCTGGATAGACGGGGTAGCAGTCGATGGCGATACCCAGGTGGGCCGATGGCCTGGTATGCGCTCGCAGGCGAGGCAGGGCCAGCCCGTGTGAGAGCAGGACGTGGTGGGCCGCGATGACTGCCGATTGCAGATCGCAAATGCCGGGCGCGTGAATGCCTATGCCATAGCCGAGGTAGGAGCTGCACCAGGGTTCGTTATGCGTCAGCCACCAGTCCACGCGATCCCCCAGGCGCTCCGCTACGACCTCCGCGTAGTCGGCGAAGGCGTAGGCAGTATCGCGTTCGAGCCATCCGCCGCGTTCGTGCAGTGCCTGGGGCAAATCCCAGTGATAGAGCTTGATGAGCGGGGTGATGCTACGCGCCAGCAGCGTATCCACCAGGCGATCATAGAAATCCAGGCCGCGGGCGTTGGCTGTCCCCACGCCCGATGGGAGGACACGGGGCCAGGAGATGGAGAAGAGGTAGGCGTTCAGGCCCATCTCGGCCATCAGCGTCACGTCCTGCTCCATCGTATGGTAGTGGTTGATGGCGATATCGCCTGTCTCACCCTGGTACGTCTTGCCCGGCGTGGCGGCGAAGCTATCCCAGATCGAGAGGCCGCGTCCATCTTCCCGCGTGGCTCCCTCGATCTGGTAGGCCGAGGTTGCCGTGCCCCAGAAAAAATCGGGAGGGAAGGCGTGTATGTTGCTGTGACCATTGAGACCGGATGTCTTCAGCATATTCCCCATGCTATCATCAAAATCGTCCATGCATCCTCCTTCGCGTCCTGAGCCGATAATGATATTTGACCAGATCATGTAGATGTAGGGCCGCGATTTATCGAGGCCAGCGCCGATTGATCGGCAGAATGTGCATAGGCTGATCAATCGGCGATGGGCACGATAAATCGGCCCCTACGGATGTTGTATATCCATATTGCGTTGTGAACCTCTTTTATCGGCCCCCTTCTAAGGCCGATTGATCGGTGGCTGATGCGCTTACGTGACTTACGCGGGTTTTGACGCGCCGACCCTCGCTGCGCAGGCGAGGATTGGCCAGTTCATCGATGCCGAAGTTGATGAAGGTGAGACCGGCGCAGAGGACGGCGACGCATAAGCCCGCCGGAACGAAAAGCCACCATTTTCCGACGATCAGCGCGCCGTCGTTCTGCGCCCAGTACAAGATAACTCCCCATGTAGCTTTCGATGTGTCGCCCAGCCCAAGAAACTCCAGCGCTACCTCGGCACCGACCGCGTAGACAAAGGTGCCGACGAAGTTCGAGGCCACCAGCGCTAATTCGTTCGGCAGGATTTCGGCGAAGACGACGCGCAGAGGAGCCTCACCCGTCGCACGCGCGGCTGTCACAAACTCGCGCTCTTTCAGTGAAAGCGTCTGCGCACGCAGGACACGCGCTCCATAGCTCCAGGAGGTAAAAAGCAGGACCAGCGCGATGACAAACTCATTTTTATTGGCGGAACTGGCACTGGCTAAAGAGGCCAGCACAATGGTGAGCGGCAGGCCCGGCAGAACCAGGAATACGTTGATGAGCAGCGAGAGCAGGTCGTCAACTATACCGGTGAAGTAGGCGGAGGTCAGGCCGAAGAATACCTGCAGCGTGGTAGAGCCGATTGAGGCGCAGAAGCCGATCACCAGGGAGACACGCGCTCCGTAGACGATCTGGGCGAACATATCCTGACCCAGACCTGTTGTACCCAGGATGTGCGCCAGCGAGGGCGGTTGCGAGCCGACGACGACGGTGGCTGTAGGATCATAGCGCGTCAGCAGTGGTGCCGCCAGTGCGATGAACACAAAGAAGGCGACAACACCTGTACCAAACGCGATTTTAGGATTGGAGGTGATAACCTTGAAAAGACTGCTGCCGCGTCCCCTCGCTCTATTTAAGATAGTAGAGGATTGGATATGCTGATCTGTAAGATTCGTGACTTGCATGGCTTAGCTCCTTCCCTGCCGCACACGTGGATCGAGGAAAACGTAGAACAGTTCGGACAGGAAATTTGCTATGAGCACAGCGAGAGCAATCACCAGGAAACAGCCTTCAACCAGGGCGTAATCGTCGCCCTGAACGGCTTTATATAATGCGAAGCCGATACCAGGATAGTTAAAGACGATTTCTGTGAGCAGCGAGCCGCTGACGACCAGACCCAGCGAGATAGAAAAGCTGGTCACGCTGGGCAAAATGGCGTTGCGGGCCGCGTAATTGAACATCACCCGTCTTTCGGACAGTCCCTTCGCCAGCGCCATCTGGACGTAATCTTCTGAAATCGTGGTGACCATCGTATTACGCATAGTCAGCACCCAGCCGGCCAGCGAGCCGATGACCAGCGTGATGACCGGAAGGATGGCATGTTGCGCGACGCTGATGATGAAATCGCTGTTCCAGCCAGGCGTGACATTAAACACATCATAGCCGCTGTCGGTCGGAAACCAGTTCAGGCCAACAGCAAACACGTAGATCAGCCCCAGAGCCATCCAGAAATAGGGAACGGCGGAGAGAAAGGTGAGGATGGGGGGAACAGCGGTATCATACCAGGAGCCGTGTCTCCAGGCAATGACCATACCGGTCAGGGTGCCAATGATGAAACTCAGC
>DASTKE010000388.1:0-11413 GCA_035716105.1 Ktedonobacteraceae bacterium
CTCGATTTTCAAGCCCGGCCCCGTCGGCTTTATCTCGCGCTCCGGCACGCTCACCTACGAGGTCGTTTCGCTGCTGACAGAGGCAGGCATCGGCCAATCCACCTGCATCGGCATCGGCGGCGACCCCATTATCGGCTCGACCTTCATCGACTATCTGAAGCTCTTCGAGGCCGACCCCGGCACAGAAGCCGTGGTGATGTGCGGCGAAATCGGCGGCAGCGACGAGGAAGACGCGGCGGAATATATCAAAGAGATGAAGAAGCCCGTCGTCTCCTTCGTCTCCGGTCGCACCGCGCCTCCCGGAAAGCGCATGGGACATGCTGGTGCCATCATCTCTGGCAATACCGGCACGGCGCAGGGCAAAGTGGCCGCGCTGCAAGCCGCCAATGTCCCTGTCGCCGACACCATCTTCGAGATTCCAGGACTGGTAAAGAAGGCACTGGGAGTTGTATAATGAGTTCGTAAGATTGATGTGACGGAGGCCAGGACACCCGCAAGGGTGTCCCTACTATATCCGTGCAGCATCGGCTTCGATGGCCGCGTATAGTAGGGACGCCCCTTGCGGGTGTCCTGGCACGACTATCAATGATCTGGCCCAAACCATCAGAGGAAACAACTTGACACGTTTGTGAGAACTATATGACTACCGCTCTGATTTATGATCCAATTTTTCTTGAACACAAAACGCCGCCCAGGCACCCGGAGAGGCCGCAGCGCATGGAAATGGCGATCAAGGTGATTGAGGCGCTGGGCTGGCTGGAACGCGATGGGCTGGTGCTGCTCGAGCCCCGTGCCGCCAGCGAGGATGAACTGGCGCTGATTCACGAACGCGATTATATTCACGAGGTGCAGGCTGCGGCAGAGAAGGCCGCCAGAGTGCAGGCCAGCGGCGGCAAAGAATCACACTTTTTCGCGACCGATACCTACGTCTCGGCCAAATCCTACGAGGCGGCCAGCAAAGCTGCTGGCGCTCCACTCACGGCCATTGATGCTATTATGCGCGGGGAGATCGACAACGCCTACTGCCTGGTGCGCCCACCGGGCCACCATGCCGTGGCCGAATCGGCCATGGGCTTCTGCCTGTTCAACAACGTCGCCATCGCCGCCAAATACGCGCTGGAACAGCACGGGCTTGAGCGTGTGATGATTATCGACTACGATGTGCATCATGGTAACGGCACGCAGGAAGCTTTCTACTATGACCCGCGAGTGCTCTACTTTTCGACGCACCAGGCTCCCTTCTATCCCGGCACCGGTGAGTGGGACGAGCGCGGCGAAGGGGAGGCGGAAGGCACAACTATCAACGTGCCACTGCCGGCCAGCAGCGGTTATGAAACCTACGAACCGGTTTTCCGCCAGCTCATGTCACACGCCGCCGACCGCTTTCATCCGCAGCTGATCCTGGTCTCAGCAGGCTTCGATGCTCACTGGAACGATCCCATTGGCCAGATGAACCTCTCAACGGCGGGCTTTAACAAGCTCAATGAGATCATCATCGATCTAGCAAAGCACCTGTGCGATGGACGGCTGGTAATGGTACAGGAGGGCGGCTACGATTTGGACGCTATGGGCGGTTGTGTGGCTACCTGCATCAACCAGTTGCTCGGCGATGACGCGGCTGTCGACAGCCTGGGCAAGGCCCCGGACATCCAGTATCGCATCAATACTGACGCGCTGATCGCTGAACTGCGCCGCGTTCATGGCTTAACTGGCTATCGTCTGCGTCACGGACCAAAACCGGATATCGAACGGCTGCGGCGCGAGGTCAAAGGGCCGAATGCTTGATTGAGGTGCTATGCCACGCCCAACTGAACGCGAACGTGAACAGGTTCGCCTCCTGAAAAGTGCTGACCTATCAACTCTTGAGCACCTGCTCTACACCTCTGACTATATTTATCAGAGGTTCACGCATGATGAACTGCCCATGCTGCTCGGACATTACCCGGCAGTCGGCCTTTTCAGCAGCAGTTCGCTGCGCGCCTTCCTGCTTTCACAGACGGTCAACCCTCCTACGGCGTGGATAGGAGGGTTTGGCGTAAGTTGGACAGAAAGCCGGGTCTACCTCACGCTGCTCTATCGCTTGCTCGACGAACTCACACCCCACCTGCTCAGACGCGGCGTGCGCTACCTACACTACTCCGGCAACGATACGCAGAACGATTGGCTGCGCGACGCGCTGCTCACACGCGGCTTCTTCCCCTATCGCCATCTCTATGCCTACGACAAGTTCGACTTCTCCATTCCAACACGGGGCAACCAGCGTGTCACCGTGCGCCCGATTGAGCAACACGATATCCCTGCGTTGCTGGCAATCGAAGCGGCCTGCTTTGAAGACCTCTGGCGTTATGATGCCATCTCCTTCAGAGACATCGCCGCCACTCACCCGTACTTCGTGGTAGTGGAATTGAACGGCAAGGTCGTAGGCTACCAGTTCAACGCGCTGGATGGTGAATTTGGCTACCTCGTGCGCATCGCGGTACACCCGGCAGTGAACAGCCGGGGAATTGGGGCACGCTTGATGGCCGAGGCGGTGCGCTTCTTCGAGCGCGAGCGTGTGCTACGCATCATGCTCAACACTCAGGAAGACAACATGCACGCCCACCGCCTCTACGAGTGGTTCGGCTTCATCCGCATCCCTCAGATAGGGTTCGTCATGCGCAAGCCGCTATAGGCCAGGTCATTCGTCCGCTTGCTTAGACATTTCTGCTTGCACCTTGAAAGTCGAAGAGAACGCATGGCTCATCGCCGACGACCATAGCATCATGTCCTGGCGGGGTAATCGCGATATCGCCCGGTCCGAGATCGTCTACGGTGCCATCGTCCATGACTGTGCGAAAGTGTCCGGAAATGATGTAGGTAAAATGTGTTCCCTGGCAACTCTGCGTTCCCGCGATGGGTCTCATTTGCTCCGACCATTTCCAGCCTGGCTCGCAGGTCATTCTGACGATGGACATATCACCAAAGTTGACGATTTCCATCTTCGCCTGTGGGGGTGTGCGCGTCTCGTCCGGCGCATTGAAGCTCTTCACTTGAGATGTTGACATGGATGTTTGTTTCCTTTCTTGATCTCCCCTCGGAGTTATTGACCTCAAGGCGAACCCTATCGCCAATCGGAGATGAGGTAGACGTCTGGTCGATTGTACCCAGCTTCATTGGGCCGTTGCATGGCGATGCCAAACATATCGGTGCGGAAGCCGCTTTTGAGCAGGTGACGGTACGCCTCGTCACAACCCATGTTGACTCCAGCAACCACACGCGACATACTCGACGCCTGAGCGAACGCTTCACACGCGCTCAGCAATTGAGTAAAATGCTGTCTTGCTGCCAGTCCGGGACGTGCGGCTCCAAACTTGACATAGCACGCGCCGCCTCCGGCCTCAGTACCCGCGCCGCAGTGACAGACAGCAAACCCGACGAGTTGCGTATCGTTCAGCAGAAGCACGGTGTCGCCAAGCTGCTGCTCCTGGACGGCCTGAATTTCCCGTTCCACATCAAGTCCCTCGTAGATGGCATTGGTCAGCTCGCGACATGCAGCCGCATATGCTCTTTGCTCGCTCTCCTTGAGTTGAGCGTACGTTGACCAGTGCGCTACAGGACTTGTGTGCGGCGCGACCGCCTTTGACATGATAGGAGTGAGGAACCGCGCAAAGAAGCCAAATTTCTCGTACAGATGGATGTGTTTCGGGCTGTGCGGGAAGGTAAAAAGTCCGGCGTGCCTGGTTCCCCACTCGGAAAACTTTTCCATAACGGGTTCCATGAGACGTTGGGCGATGCCCCGATCCCACAGATCAGGACGGATCGTGAGTGGCCCAAAGAATCCCACGCTTCCCCAGTTGCTGGCGACATTGGTCCCGACCAGTTCGCCCTCGACCTGGGCGGCAAAAACCCGTGTCGGGTCGGCTTTCCAGCGAGTCTGTACAACATCTGAATCACCCGCGAACGTCTGCGGGTCGGGCAGGCCGAGGAAGGTGCCAAAAGCGTGGCGGAAAATGCGATCTGCGGTATTCAGTTCGCTCTCTCGAAGGAGACGAATGGTGATATCTAACGCACTTAAGTTCTTCCTTTGGGATATTGACATGGATACTCATTTCCTTCCTTCTTTTCCTGGCGAAGGACCCTATTGTACACGTTTCTGATATTATGCCGTGGCAATCACGTAATGGAAGAGATTTTCCTGCCTGTAGCCCCCATCTGGTGTTTTGAATGGCACCAGGGACGCAAGGGCGGCCTGCTTGATGGTCTCTTCACCGGCAGCTCGGACGGCTGCCGCCAGCGGGCCGGAGGAGTTGATCGTCTTCCACGCCGTTTCGTCGTCGGGATACGTAAAGGGACATGAGACATCGCCGCTTGCGCATGGAGTCAGTCCCGCCTGTTCCATCAATGCTTCCATCTTTCCCGGCTCTGCGAGCGCGAAGGTATTGGCCACAGGAGGTGGAGAGGGTAGGCAGGCCATCACAGCTTTGAGGGTGGTGGCGAATTCGCAGTCCTCTATCCTTCCCCATGCCACCATCGCGACATACCCACCCGGCTTGACCACCCTTCTGGCTTGCCGAAGTGCATTCACCGGGTCTTGTGCGAACTGGAAAGAACTAAATCCGGTGACCACATCAAACGAGGCATCCGCATAAGGGAGCTCTTCCATTTCTCCGCAGCGAAAGTCGCCATTTGGGACGCGCTCGTGCGCAATGGCAAGCTCGGCTTCGGAGGCATCCAGCCCGGTAATGTGAGCTCCCAGCTTTGCGGCAAGCTGCGCTGCCATGCCCGTTCCGCAGCCCACATCCAGCAAGCGCGTCCCTCTATCCACGTTCGTCTTGTCCAGGACAACGTGGTAGATGGGCAATTGCATTTTTTCCATCAGGTCTGCCCAGTTGCGTACCTGTAGGCTCCAGAGCTGACCCTGTACCTGTGCTGATCCCATTGTGTTTTCTCCTTTTTCAACTCGCAGCCTGTGCCGGCGCTGGGGCAAGACCAAGCTGTTGTAGCATACCCAACTGGTCCTGGGCGACCCACGCCTCGACCACCTTGCCGCTATCAAGGCGAACAAGAGAGATGCCTGGCATGGTAAATTGCTTGCCGGTCGGAGGCATGCCCAGCGACGCTCCTTCTGCACGCAGTATAGCTGGGGAATATTTCCTTGCCATTGTGGAAAGTACCAATAAGCCGGAGAAACCAGTACGTATCTTTTTTGGGAGGAGGCGGGAGGGAGAGGACAGTACGTAGTTAGCGGGGAGGAGTCAGCCCCTTTTCAACAACCCAGACCGCGATCTGCGCTCGCGTGGTAAAGCCTAACTTCCCCAGGATATTGCTGACGTGTGCCTCTGCGGTCCGTTCGCTCACCACCAGGATGTTGGCAATCTCCCGATTGCTCTTTCCCTGGGCAACGAGCGCCGCCACTTCGCGCTCGCGGGCGGAAAGGCCGCCATACTTGCTGCTGGTCAGCGCCTCTTGAGAGAGCGACTTTCCCTGCGGGAAAGAGGCCAGAGCTGAGCGCAAGAAATGCTCACGCAGCGCGGTTTCATCGATGGTCGAGGCCAGTTTGGCGATGATGTCACGGGCCTCACTCCACTCGCGCTGCGCCTGCTCCTCGCGCTTGAGCAGGTGGTAGACCTGCCCTAATGAGCACTGAATACGCCAGAGGATTGATGGAGCCTGTCGCTGCTCCGCACCCAGTTTGGCGTCTTCCAATGCCACAGCCGCTTCTTCCAGGCGCTTCAGGGCAAGTAATGCCTCGCCTTTCAATGCTAGCAGGTGAGGGATGGGCTGCGGGCGCGCATCGCCGGGAGCGGATGCAATCAACTGCTCAGCAATGGCTAACGCACGAGCCGCCTCCCCCTGTGCCAGCGCAAGTTCACCCCAGATACGGGTCACCTGTCGCTCAAAAAAGTTGTCCGGTTGCTGATCTCGCGGCATGAGGGTTTTGAGTGTTGATTCTGCGCGAGGAAACTCTCGTCTGAAGAGGTAAGCCAGCGCCAGGTATGGAGTCAGATATCCGGCCCAAATCGTCGAGCCAAGCGCATGTGCTCCTGCTACCCCGGCTTCCAAACAGGAAACCGCGCTGTCAGGTTCAAGCAGCAAAAGATAGAGTTGACCCAATGCGCCGTTGGTGGCGACGACCCACTCCTGGTGTTCGATGGTTGTTGCGATGCGCAGCGCCTCCTGTACATGCGTAAATGCTGGACCGAATGTACCGAAGGAGGACAGCACCAGCGAGGTGGCCATTTCGACAAATGCCTGCCCGGATTGGGAATTCGTCTGAAGGGCCAGGCTCAAAGCTTCTTCGACATCTTGCACACACTCATCGCGGGTTCTCAGTGAGCTGTAGGTCGTTTCAATCGTCTCGGGAGCTGAGTCTATGGCTCGCGCAGCAAGAGCAGAGGACAGGCTTTGCCGGTCGCCCAGGGTGCGGAACAGCACAATCACTCGTCCAAAAAAATCCTTTACTGCCCTGGCCGGGTCTCCCATGAAAAAAGAGACCATGCCAAGCTCTCCAAGCGTGTCAGCCATCCCCTGTCTGTCGGCTTGCATTTCAAACAGACGAAGCGCCTCTTGATGAGCCTCAAGCGCCTCCTGGAATCGGCCTGTGTTCTGCAGCCAGTTGCCCAGACGGTTGAGACTTTGAGCATGCAATGTTGGGTCAGCAAGTTCCTCGGCTATTGCGAGCGCCTGTCGGAACCACCTACCCGCCCGCTCGTAATCGTGTCCGGTCCACAGGAAGCCGAGAGCGATAGTACTCTGCCATTCCAATTTCCCATCATGATCTGCACGGGCGGCGTCGAGCGCTCGCTCGTAATCGCCACGTGCGTGCTCAAAATCGCCACGTGTTTCATATGCCTGTCCTCGTGCCAGATAGAGAGCTACCGGGGGCGTCTGGGAGAGATGATGTACTGCCTCCACCGCACGGGTGAAGTGGTCGATGGCAGCCTGCTGAGCGTAGAGCGTCAAGGCTTTTTCTCCCATCTCTTGCGCATAGGCCAGCGCTTGCTCCCACATGCCTGCCTCATAAGAATGATAGGCCAGATCTTCCAGGTAC
This sequence comes from Ktedonobacteraceae bacterium, assembly GCA_035716105.1. GTDB lineage: Bacteria > Chloroflexota > Ktedonobacteria > Ktedonobacterales > Ktedonobacteraceae > CADDYT01. The sequence continues at coordinate 7,031 of DASTKE010000388.1, forward strand.
CTCTCTCGCATAAGGGAAGAGGTGGAAAGCCGTTCCAGGGTTTCGGCTATGCTTCGATGTAACATCTGACGCTCTCGCAGTAGCAACTCCCCATAAATAGCCTGCTGAGTTAGCGCGTGTCGAAAGGCAAATCTGTCTGCTGCCTCTTCCATCACCAATTGAGCAGACATCACCTCTTTGAGGAGAGCCAGCAGATGTACTTCATCGCAATGCAAGACCTCCTGCAGCAGGGTGACGTTGAAGCGCCGCCCGGCAACAGCAGCAAGCGTTAAGAGGCGTTTCGCATCCGCACTCAAGTAAGCGGTTCGCTGTTGCACGGCTTCCTGGACACTGCGAGGAACAGAAGCACGCTGTGCCGTGCGCTTCCAGCTTCCATCAGCAAGCACCAACTCTCCAGTTGTCATGAGCGATTTGAGGAGTTCTTCGACGAAGAAGGGGTTGCCCTCGGAACGAGCGTAGAGCGTGTTGAGCAGATCAGCATCGACCTCCTGCTTCATATCCAGAATGGCGCGCAGCATAGCCGTAACATCAGCGCGTGAAAGGCGTTCAAGCGAGAATTCCTGCGCCAGCCGTTCCCGATCCATCTGGCTCAGCCAGTGTCTCAACGCCAGTTGAAGCTCATCACTGCGATAGGTCGTGAGCAAGAGGAGCGGCACATGCTGACAGCGACGTGCCAGGTGCAGCAGAAATTCCAGACTGAGGTCGTCACACCAGTGAACATCCTCCACAATGAGGAGCACGGGATGCCGCTCTGCTTGCTCAGTAAAGAAATGAGTCATAATGGCAAAGAGTCGTCGCTTCTCCTGTTCGTGGTCAGTCGAGAGTGGCGCAGGCGCGTTCACCAGTTCTGGGTAGAGCAATGCCAGGTCGGGAAGCAGGCGTGACAGTTCAGAAAAGAGCGGTCTCACGTGGTCTGCAACAGGAAGCCGTGCTGACTTCACAACATACGATCGGAAGAGGTCAAGGAAAGGGGCATAAGGCAATGAGCGCTCCGTCGGGAAACAGTTCCCCTGGAAGATCAGGACTTCGTGGGCAGCCGCGTAGGTTTTTGCCTCGGCGACCAGACGCGACTTGCCGATTCCGGCCTCGCCAGACAGGAGGACCACCTGCCCCTGTCCGCTCTTTTGACGATCAATGAGCAAGTACAGTGCGGTGAGGTCGAGCTGGCGACCAACGAAGATGGGACAAACAGAGGTTCCACGAAATGCTATGCTCATTCTTCCCCTCTTGTCAATCCACCAACCCCATCAAGTTCCACACGTCGAGCGGAGCGGACTTATTCTTGACGTAGAGGGGAGGCAGTTGCGAGACGATGACGTGCTGGCGCACGCGCACAAAGGTGGAGTGATTCAGCAGAATGTTGTTATCCGAGACATTCGATTGCAGGCGTGCGGCGACATTGACGGAATCGCCGATGGCGGTATAGTTCTGCATCCGGCCCTCAGAACCCAGATTGCCCACAACAGCGATGCCGGTATTGACTCCAAATCCGAATGAGATGTGCTGCTGCTGCGGCAGCGTGCGCTGGTACTCCTGCACAGCCAGGCGCATCTTCCAGGCGGCGCGCACGGCCCGCAAGGCGTGATCCTCCTGTGGCAGAGGTGCATTGAAGATAGCCATCAGCGCGTCGCCGATGAAGGCGGTCAGCGTCCCCTCTTCATCCCAGATGGCCTTGCCCATGATCTCCATGTACTTATTGAGCAGGTTCATCATCTGTTCGGGAGCCATGCTTTCGCTGAGCCGCGTATAGCCGCGTATATCGGCAAAGATGATGGAGATCTCCTTCGTTTCGCCACCGAGGTTCAGCGCTCTGGGATCGCTGATGAGCTGCTGCACCACAGTCGGATGCACATAGCGCCCGAACATGCGCTGTATCTTCTGAATCTCCGCCTTCGAGCGCTTCAGTTCAGTGCGATCGTCTATAACCAGCGCCATACCGATATGCGCCCCCTGTGGGTCGCGCAGTGAGGAGACGTAGAAGGTCAGGTTTACAGCGCCACGTCCAACGATCTCGCTATCAATCGAGTTGGGAACAATGGTGCCATGATCGTGCTGCTCCATCGCCCGTTGCAGAATTCCTACTAATCCCAACTGTGCGTGCTGCTGGAACACTTCCTGGTAATGCTTGCCAACTGCTGCCGCAGGATTGATACGCAGAATGTCGCTCGCGGCCCGGTTAAATGTGGTGATAATGCCGGCTGAATCAGTAGTCACAACGCCGTTCGCGATGGAGGTGAAGATATTGTCCATATATTGCTTATCTTCGTTGATCTGGCGAATCGAGCGTGTGAGGTCGGCGAAGAGGCGTGCGTTGTCGATGGCGATAGCGGCCTGGTGGCAGAAGGCCAGTAGCAGGTCGCGATACTTGGGACCGAACAGGTCGGTATTGATGCGGCTATCGACATAGACCGCACCGATGCATTTGTCGCGCACAATCAAGGGGGCGCACATGATCGAGCGTATACCATAGGCGATGATGCTGCGCTGCTCTTTGAGCGCGTCATCCATCTGCGCATCGGCGGCCAGCACTGGCTGTCGCGTCTGCATCACCTTCGCCACCGTGCTCCGGCTGATCTCCGCGCCAAACGCATTCGAGTCAATAGTGCGCACCTGCTTGTCGCGGGTAATCTCGCGTGCAATCTTGAATTCGAGCGTCCCGGTTGCCTCGTTCATCAGCACCAGAAACCCGCGCTCAGCCTTGACAAAGTCGATCACCTGGTCCATCACCATCAGCAGGACTTTATCGAACTCCAATGTTGAGTTGAGCGCTCTGGCGATATCATACAAGGTCGCGAGTTCGTCATGTTCGCGCTTTAAGGCTCGAATGCTGGTAGTAAGCACCTCACGCTCGCGTTCAAAAGAGACTGACGCAGAGAGACGGCTGCCATTGCCGCGCTCGGCTTGCTCGACCTGTCCCTGCCCCTGCACCAGTACCAGCAAGCGCTGCAGCGACTGATTGAGCCGTCCCAGTTCCAGATCGGCGATACGGCTGACATGGAGCGATTCATTGAGGAGCGCGACGCGAGGGTCGCCGCTCTCACCGGCATAGGTGCCTTCGACCGCCACTTCTAAATCATGCGTATGTTTATGTAAAGAACGCGAGATGCGCATAAGTGTGTCGCCAACGGTGCGCAGATCGTTGCCGACACGCAAAGCCAGATCAGGTAATACGGTCAACGCGCCCTCCACTTTCTGGTCGCATAGTGAATGTGTTGCTCTACAAAGCCAGGAAGAATACGACTATCTATCTCCCTAAGATAGACGCTTCTGCCTCCACATTATAGCACGCGAGGTTGTGTTTGTGTGAAGTATTCATGAGGAAGTGCAAGGGCGAAAACGCGAGCCGGTCGGCTCGCGTTTTCGCTCTTGCACTTCCTCATGAATACTTCACACACCATACTCGGCGAGGTAGTGGGTGAAGGACATGGGGGTAAAGCCGAAGTTGCGCTGGACAGAGTCGCGCTCGGTCACGTTGTCAAACGAGAAGAGGGTCAGGGCGGCTTTCGTCAGGGGCGGTTTTGGCAGCACAGCTTCCATAACGGCTGCACCAACTCCCACTAATGGCGTAGGCGCGGGAGCCTTGATGCGCGTCTTATGCATGGTGTGGAGCAGTTCGTCGATGACCTGGGTGAAGGAATAGTACTCTGGCCCACCGATGGTATAGGTCTTATCTGCTGTGTCTTGCGGGTCTTCCAATACCTTCACAACCACCGTCACCACGTCTTCTACATAGATCGGCTGGAATAGGACATTGCCCCCGCCGATCAGCGGCACGACGGGCGTGCTACGAATGAGGTCAGCCAGCCCTTTGATAAAGGGAGCATCTTTGCCAAAGAGCACGGATGGCTGGATGATAGTCCATGATAAGCCGCTCTCCTTGACCATCTTCTCCGCCAGGTAGCGCCCCTGCATATAGCTGCCCGGCCTATCCGGCTTCGTTCCCAGACCACTGATCTCGATGATGCGTTTGACCCCGGCATTCTTAGCCGCCTGCACCAGATTCGCCGTTCCCTGTACATTCGTCTCGTTGTAATGATTGCCTGCCGATTGCTTATGATCCGCCGTAATGAAGGCCGCGTGGACAATGGTATCTACGCCCTGCACAGCGGCTGGCAGCGTCTCCGGCCTCGTGGTATCACCTTCCACCAGTTCAACCCTGTCAGCCGGGAGAATGCGCGCAGCACGCTGCTTGCCGCGTACCAGGCAGCGTGGTCGCTCGCCATTAGCCACGAGACGCGCCACCAGATGCCGCCCAACAAAGCCCGTTGCTCCCGTGATCAATATCATGATTGCGCTCCTTTCGGAGATGCTATAAGAAAACAGCTCAATAGTTGACCCATAACTCTGAACGGAACCCTGTAGGGGCGATGCCTTGTGCTCGCC
>DASTKE010000389.1:0-15030 GCA_035716105.1 Ktedonobacteraceae bacterium
CGCAAGCGTACACGCTACAGCGTGGCCGGACGCGAGCTGATCGATACGCTGGACGCCGTACGCCGCCACGATTTTGTGGTGCGCGACATGCCCAGCTATGGACTCAAGGAGGTGGCGCGCTACTTTGGCATGGCCGCGCCCGACCGCGTCTACCTGGAAGGCGCGGCCATCTTTGAGACCTTCCGGCGCGACCCGGAACAGGTGCGCCGCTACGCTCTGGATGACGTGACAGAGGTTGATGGCCTCTCGCGGCGACTGCTAGGCGCGCCCTTCGCACTGGCAAGCATGGCCCCGCGCCGCTACGAACGCCTCGCCTCGGCTGGCCCGGCGATGGGTATTCTCGAACCTATCCTGGTGCGGGCCTACCTGCGAGCGGGAACCGCGCTGCCCGGCCCGGAGCAGACGGCGGCGCTGGCTGGTGATGCTAGCCTGCACGAGGGCGGCGCGGTCTACCTGCTGGCCGAGGGCGTGGCCGAACACGTCGTGAAGGCCGATGTTGCCTCGCTGTACCCCTCGCTCATGCGCACGTTCCAGATTGGGCCGTCCTCTGACCGGCTGGGCGTGCTGCTCAACATCCTGGGTCGCCTGACCGACCTGCGCCTGTCCCACAAGGCGGCGGCGAAGGCGGCAGCTCCCGGCTCCGTGGAGGCCAATGCGCACGACGCCACACAGGCTGCCATGAAGATCCTCATTAACGCGGCCTACGGCTACATGGGTGCTGGCTCGATGGCGCTCTTCGCGGATAGTCGTGCGGCAGGTGAGGTGACGCGGCGCGGGCGCGAAATCCTGACGCGAGTGCTGGACGCCCTGCGCGAGCGCGGCATGGCCCTGATCGAGGCTGATACCGATGGTGTCTACTTCGCCGTGCCGACCGATTGGACGGAGGAGCAGGAGCGGACGCTGGTGGCCGATATCGGTGCGCAACTGCCGATGGGCATCCGGCTGGAATACGAGGGGCGCTACCGCGCCATGTTCAGCCACGAGGTCAAGAACTACGCCTTGCTGACCTACGATGGGCGATTGATCGTGCATGGCGTGGCGCTGCGTTCCAGCCGTGCCGAGCCGTTCGGAGAGCGTTTCCTGCGCCGTGCGCTGTTCTGCACCATGACCGACGATATCCCCGGCCTGCACCAGACCTACCTTGAGATGGTGACGGCCCTGCGCAGGCGCGAACTTTCGCCTTCGGATCTGGGCGCTCGCGTGCGGCTCTCCAAAACGCCCGAAGCGTACCAGGCATCTCGCGCCTCTCACCCGGAGGCGCAGTACGAGGCGCTGCTGGCTGCCGGGCGCTCGCGCTGGTTCCCCGGCGAGCGCGTGCGCTTCTACCGCGCACGCGGCGGCGGCTACGTCTGGCTGCCCGACGAGAACGAGGAAACCTCGCTACACAACGACTGGGAAGAGCAGGAAAGAACGGATGGGAAGGAACTGGAGCATGAGCTTCCGGTATCTACTCCCAAACGCCGCGAGCAGCGCGACTACGACGTAGAGCACTACCTGCACGTGCTCATCACCTCCTACGCGGCCCGCCTGCGCAAAGCCTTCGCCCCCGAAGACTTCGAGCAACTTTTCCGCCTCGACGGCCAATCCGGCCTCTTCGACCGCCCCGTCGAAAGCATCTCCCCCCGCTGGATTCGCTGCTCTTGAAAAACCGTAAGAGGGAATATGGCAAACGGAAGTCGTAGGGGCGATGCCTTGAGGCCGTCCGGGAGGCTGTCCGGGGGACAGAGACGGCGAGAGACGGACGCCCGTGAGGGCTGACCTCTGCAAGCCACGGGCGAGCACAAGGCATCGCCCCTACGACTTCCCCCTCAAGGACGGATATTCTTATAAGGGGAAAGACGATGACACGAATGCCCGGTAACTTCCGTGCTACGAATATGTTTTGGTGATAGACTATACGTATTAAACGAAAAAACGATGGAAGAAAGGAAGCTTTATGGCTACTCGTATCGATGTATGGTCGGACTTTGTTTGACCGTTCTGTTTTTTAGTCTCCTCCGGTCTGGAGAAGTTGCAAGCAAACTATGATGTGGATATCCACTGGCGTTCATTTGAATTGCGTCCCCCTGGCTCCCCACCCATGTCCCAGCAGCGCAAGGCGCAGATAGAGGCGTCACGCCCGGCGTTCAAGCGGCGCGCATTGGAGCAATATGGCGTCGAGGTCAACCCTGGCCCATTGGAAACCAATAGCGAACCGGCGCTGGTGCTGGAGAAGTACGCGGAGGCGCAGAGCGAGGAGAAAGGCGAGGCGTTCCACGATGCCGTGATGGACGCCTACTGGCACGAGACCAAAAACATCGGCGATCTCGCCATCCTGAAGCAGATTGCCCAGGATGCTGGCCTGGACACCGGGGATTTCGACGCCATCCTGGCAAACCCCACCTACACCTCAGCCGTGGCACGCGACATTCATCTCGCCCACGAATACGGCATCGATGCCGTTCCCGCGCTCGTCTTCGACAACAAATACCTGGTGCTCGGCGCGCAGCCCTACGATGTGCTGCAACAGGTCGTCGAAAAAGTGCAAGAAGAAAGTAAATAAAATAGCCCTACGGCGCGAAAGGCAAGCGACCAGGCCACCCGCGAGGGGATGGCCCTACTAGACGCGCTTACAGAGCCGCGCCGGATATAGTAGGGCCATCCCCGCGCGGGTGGCCTATCGTGCTGTATCTGTATGCAACGAGGGGCAAGCCACGGCTTGCCCCTCGTTGCATACAGATATGTTATTTACTGGGGACTTTATAGCGGTTTTGAATTGCGCTGACGACTTGCCGGGCTAATTCCGCGGGGAGGTGCTTCGAGGTGTCGACTTGCAGGTCGTAGAACTTCGGTGCGCGGTAGTCGGGAACGCCGTAGATGCGGTTGTATTTCGCCACGTCGCGGCTGTCCCGGTACTCAATGTCGGACTCGGCCCGTGTACTATCCACCTTCTCACGCTGCATGTAGCGCGAGACGCGCACTTCAAGGGGCGCGTAGCAGTAGACGCGGAACACATCGTCCAGGTCGTGCGCCAGCCAACCGGCCAGCCGACCCTCGACGACAACAGACGATTCCTGCTCCAACAGTTTGCGCTGCGCGGTATCAAAAGCTCTGTGAACATCGTCGGGCAGGAGACTGACCTGCTGAATGGACTGACCCTGGGCGGCACTAAAATCGCGGAAGCGCTGACCAGTGTTGACTCGCTTCCAACCAGGGAGCAAGGCGGTCACGGCGTCAGCGAGCGAGCTTTTGCCGGTGGCAACCTCGCCGGAAATGGTTATGGCTCGAATCGTCAATTGTTCTCTACCTCTCAAAATGGGGGAAGGACGGACACCCGTCAGTTTAACGTTATTATACACTATCGACTCGCTACCTCACAAACTGGAAAGCTGTAGGGCAGGGTGATTTAAAAGTTGGAGCAAGCGAGCGGGGAAGCAGGTAAAAGTCAGGAGAAGAGGCAAAAAAGGAGAGATGTTATCATGCCTCAAATTCCCGTGCCTTCTTCGCGGAAACATTCGGCTCAGCAATCACGGCGATCAGGCAAATTGCGCGTCATTATTACAGGTCCAGAACTGATTGCCGATAGTTTGAACGAGCAACTCATCTGCCAGCACAATATAGACGTTGCGCCACCCTTACCGGATGTACGCCAGGTCATCGATGTTGTCTTGCAGATGAGAGAACTTCAGCGTCCAGTAGATGTGGTTGTACTCTGCTGGAATGGCAACGCTAGCTCTCAAGAGCGCTGCCTGCGAACTATTTCAGAACTTGAACAGCACCAGCAGGCTTGCCTGGTGCTGGTAGACCCGCTCTTTCCAGAGGAGCTAGAGCAGATCAAACGGGCGGGCGCTCGTGGCTATATTTTCACGACGGTATCTTTTCTCAGCTTCGTCATGGCGATTCGCCAGAGCGAACGTGTCAGGCATGATCTTTCGCAGCGGGTTTACCAGTTTTTGGGATTGCTTGCTGGCAGAACGGTCAACAGTCGCTTCCTGGCGTTTCAAGTACTTCTAGAGTACAGTATCCTGGAGTACGCCTCCTCGTTAGAAGGGGAAGCAGAGGGTTAACGCGCCAACCGGTAGACCTGCACCGGTTACTTTCCCGCCGCATCAGTGAGATGCGCGCCAAACTCTGGCCGTTTGAACTTGACATCCTCAACGTTGGCGACCTGGGCTACATCCTCACGCGCAAACTGGTGCCAGTTGATGATACTCTTTCAGAGGCCAGTTAACCTCGTGCTTGCCTAAAAAGACAAAGCAAGCCACCGGCGAGGGGATGGCTCTACTATACTACGGTGCGGTTCTGCAAGCGCGTAGCCGATGGATATAGTAGGGCCATCCCCTCGCCGGTGGCCTGTGGATATGTTGGTTACGCTTCGCTCGTTGCCCGCCGCGCCATTTCGCGCTCCCAGCCGTGGGCGAAAGTGCGGTCTTCGATGGTTTCGCCACTGGCGAGGGTGCCAGCCGGGAAGTCCTCTGGACGCAGGTCGGTGCCGATCTTGCAGTTGCGACCAACCTTGAGGCCGTCGGGCAAGCGGGTACGTTTGCCGATCAGGGTGATGCCCGTGTTGAGCAAGTGAGATTCCAGTTTGTTCGGCGTCATATCGTCGCCATAGCCAATCTGGCAATTTTTGCCCACGACGACCTCTTTATCCAGAATCGAGCGGTCGACGACGCTACCCGCGCCGATGACGCAGTCGAAGAGCAGGATAGAGTCGCGCACGACCGCGCCCTCTTCGACGATGACGCCCGGCGAGAGCACGCTACGCTCAACTCGCCCTTTGATGATGCAGCCATGCGAAATCATGCTCTCGCTGATCTGCGCACCGCTGTAGACGTGGGCCGGTGGACGCTCCTCGCTGCGCGTGTGAATGACCCACGAGGGGTCGTAGAGGTCAAAAGAGGGAGGATCGCCCAGCAGCTTCATGTGCGCCTCCCAGTAAGATTGGATGGTGCCTACGTCCTGCCAGTAGCCGGTGAAGGGATAGGCGTAGACGCCATTGCCTCGCGCCACCATGTTCGGAATGATGTTGCGACCAAAGTCATGCTGTGTGGGAGTGCCATTCGCCTCAGTGGGATGCGCGTCATTGAGCAGCACGCGGATCAGTGTGTCGCGGTCAAAGACGTAGATGCCCATCGAGCCGAGCGTGCCGCGTGGCTGTTTGGGCTTCTCCTCGAAGGAGATGACCCGTCCCTCGGCGTCCGTTTCCAGAATGCCGAAGCGGGAACCCTCTTCGAGAGGTATGACGACCGCACCCAGCGTGGCCGCTGCCCGGCGCTGCTGGTGGAAGGCAATCATCGGGCTGTAGTCCATGCGATAAATATGATCTCCGGCCAGGATGAGCACGTAATCGCAGCGCGACTCCATGATGAAACCGAGGTTCTGGTAGACGGCATCGGCTGTTCCCTGGTACCAATCCGACTCCTGCCGCCCTACATATGGTTGAAGCAGCGTCACGCCGCCCTTCTGCCTGTCCAGGTCCCAGGGCTTGCCGATACCGATATGATCGTGCAGCGAGTGGGGACGATACTGCGTCATCACCGCCACATCAGTGATGCCGGAGTTGACGCAATTGCTGAGGGCAAAATCAATGATGCGATACTTGCCAGCGAACGGCACGGCGGGCTTGGCCCGCTTCTGCGAAAGCAGGCTCAATCGCTCGCCCTGACCACCCGCCAGAATGACTGCCAGCACTTTACTCATAAACGGCTCATCCTTTCTCTAAGGAGTATGCTCCCTTTATCACCGAAGTATGCTTCATTATATCTTCTTTGGAGAAGTGCTGTTTTGTAGGGGCCGATTGATCGTGTCCAGCGCCGATTATGGAGTTTGACAAAATAATCCAGCAATGGCAGAGGAACCACTGTAGGGGCGACCTTGATGGTCGCCCGCGCTGTCGACCTCTGCCTGCTGCGGGCGAGCACAAGGCATCGCCCCTACAACGTCCCCCTCAAGGATGGAGATCCTCACCCTTGTTAGCATCGTTGCGGCCTGGATGCTATGATACGGCTATGATACATTTGTATGAGCGTTAGAAAACCAGGAGGTATATATGCTTGCGCTTGTCGCGACGCATAATTCTGAGCAGCCCGTTGAGATGCGCGACGTTCCTGAACCGTCGCCAGAGGCAAACGAGGCCATTGTCGAGGTACATGCGTTCTCATTGAACAGGGGAGAGTTGAGCTTGCTTGCTAACCGGCCAGAGGGATGGAGGCCGGGGCAGGATATTTCGGGCGTGGTTGTCCAACAGGCGGCGGATGGCAGTGGGCCTGCGACGGGAACTCGTGTCGTCGGTATAGTGGATGGGGCGGGTTGGAGTCAGCGTGTTGCCGTTTCAACTCTGCGCATGGCCGTTCTGCCCAATAACGTGAGTTTTGCCGCAGCCGCGACGTTGCCTGTCGCTGGCCTGACCGCTTTACGAACGGTGCGTATCGGAGAATCGGTTCTGGGCCGGCGCGTGCTCATTACAGGGGCAGCAGGCGGTGTTGGCCGGTTTGCGGTCGAGCTTGCCGCCCGCTCAGGCGCGTATGTCACGGGAATTGTGGGCAGCCCTGAGCGCGGCGAGGGCCTGAAAGAACTGGGAGCAACTGAAATAGTGACTAGCCTGGATGATCTGCAAGGCGATTTTGATCTGATCCTTGAATCCGTCGGAGGGGCCACGCTTGCCGCCGCGATCCAGCATATTGCCCTCGGCGGGACAATCGTCGTATTTGGCAACTCCAGCGGGCAATCAACTCCCCTCAGCTTCCGCGAACTCGCGGGACACGCGGGAGCGCGCATTCAAAGCTTCATTTCCTATCTTTCTGGCCCACCAGAGAGTTTCGGTGCAGACCTCGCGGTCATGGTACGGTTTATCTCTGAAGGAAGGCTGCATCCCACGATTGGTTCTGAAGCCAGTTGGCACGAGCTTTGGCAGCACCTGGGTGATCTCGCCAATCGCCGCGTAAAGGGAAAAATGATTTTCGATGTAGACTGAACAGCGAAGGGCGCGAGTTCGCGCCCTTCGCTGTTCAGTCTACATCGAAAATCATGTGTCAGGGTTATGCGAGTACTGGCACCGACGCTTTTTCCGAGGAAGTGACCTCTTCCTCAGTATGAATAGGGCGCTTGAGGATGAAGAGCGCACCCGTCGTGACCAGGGTGCCAATCACAATACAGAGCAGGTAGGCGGGCAGGTTCGTGACCACATTCGGAATGGGCAGAACGAAGATGCCACCATGCGGGACGCGCAGTTGACAGCCAAAGAACATTGACAATGCTCCCGTCACTGCCGAGCCGACGATGCAGGCTGGTATCACACGGAAGGGATCTTCCGCGGCAAAAGGAATGGCCCCTTCAGTGATAAAGGCCAGGCCGAGCACCCAGGCTGCCTTACCGGCTTCCTGCTCATCATGTGTAAAGCGACTCTTGAACAGCAAGGTCGCCAGAGCCAATGCCAGTGGCGGGGTCATGCCAGCCGCCATCACAGCCGCCATCGGGGTATAGATTTTGCTAGCCAGCAGTCCGACCGCCACCGCGTAGGCTGCCTTGTTGACCGGGCCACCCATGTCAACGGCCATCATTCCACCCATGAGCAGGCCGAGCAGCAGCGCGTTGGCTGTCTGCATACCGCTCAACCAGTTGGTCAAGGCTGTGTTGATCAGGTGGACGGGAGGGCCAATCACGAAGACCATCAGCAAGCCGACAATGCCCACCCCCAGCACCGGCAAGATCAGCACCGGCATCAAGCCAGCAAGGTTGCGGGGAAGTTTGATCACGCGGTTGAGCCAGTAGACCAGATAACCGGCCAGGAAACCCGCCACGATGCCGCCTAGGAAACCCGCACCAAGCACAGTTGTCGAGAGCAGCCCACCAACCATGCCGGGAGCCAGGCCGGGCCGATCAGCGATGGAGTAGGCGATAAAGCCAGCCAGGATGGGGACAAAAAGCACGAACGCGCCATTGGCACCGATCTGGAAGAGTCCCCAACCCAGACCACTGGTCGCTTTGTCCACATTGATGCCACCAAAGGCAAAACCCAGGGCGATCAGGATGCCACCGGCAACGACGAACGGAATCATATACGAGACACCCGTCAGCAGATGCTTGTAGACGCCGCGACGCGACGCGGATTTGGCAGCCTTGGCCGCCTGCACCTGGCCCATATAATCCTGCCCGCCAGCCTTGACGGGACTGGCCGTTGCCTGGGCCAGCGCTTTGTTGATAACGGCTTTCCCATCGTTGATGGCCGCGTTAGTCGAGGTCTCGTAGACCGGCTTGCCGACGAAGCGGCTTTCATCAACTTTGGCGTCGGCAGCGATGATGACCACATCGGCAGCCGCGATCTCTGCCAGGGTCAGCGTATTTTGCGCGCCAACAGAGCCTTGCGTCTCCACTTTAATCTTGTGGCCCAGCGCCTCCGCTCCCTTTTCCAGTCCCTCAGCCGCCATAAAGGTGTGCGCTATGCCCGTGGGACAGGAGGTGATGGCAACAATCGATTTTGTGACTGTTGCCGCCGGAGCACCTCCCGTCCCCAGGGTACCCGCAAGGGGTACCCCTACTATACCATGTAGCGCGTTCTTGACAACCGCCTGACCATCCTTGATGGCGGCGTTGGTCGAGGTTTCGTAGAGTGGTTTGCCTGCAAAACGACTCAGATCAACTTTGGCATCGGCGGCAATGATGACTACATCGGCGTCCTGAATATCAGCAGGAGTCAATGTATTTTGCGCGCCGACGGAACCCTGCGTCTCCACTTTGATGGTGTTACCCAGCGCTTCGGCTCCACGTTGGAGGCTTTCCGCCGCCATGAAAGTGTGCGCTATGCCCGTGGGACAGGAGGTAACGGCAACTATCTTCGCCATGATCTTCCTCTCTTTCACCCCCTGATGAATCAGGGGGCTACATTGTGTAAAAGTGAAAATGAATGCTATCAACGGTTTACGCGCTACGAGGAACACCGCTCAATAGATGGACTGAGACTTGTTGCGCATAGGTCTGGAGCACGTCAGGTGCAGGCAGGCTGGAGTTGAGTTGGGTGATCCTGCCCAGCGAGAACGCTGTGGCAAGCCGGGCGCAATCAGATAAACTCGCTTCCTGCACAAGGCCAGCGATTAGCCCGGCCACCATGGCATCACCCGCTCCAACGGTGCTCTTCACGGTTACGGTGGGCGGGACCGCGACCAGCGCCGTTTCCTGATCGACAAACAGCGCGCCCCGCTCGCCCATCGAGACCACCACGAGTTCGATACCACCTTTCAATAGTTGGCGAGCCGCTTGCTCGATCTCCGACTCGCTGCCCAACATGCGACCGGTAAGCTGCTGAAGCTCGTCGATGTTCGGCTTGACGACCGTCGGGCTGACCAGCACGCCCTGGCGCAGCGCCTCGCCACTGGTATCCAGCACAACCCGTTTGCCACGCGCCTTCAACTGCGTGATGATCGTGGCATAGAGCGTCGCCGATACGGCAGGGGGCAGCGCCCCGGCTAGCACAAACCAGTCACACGAAGTTGCAAGCTGCTCGATTTCACTGGACAGGGTTTGCAGCCCCTCCGGTGCTGGCGTCAGACCGGGCATATTGATATCGGTCGTGCATTGGTTGGCCTCGTCAACGATTTTGACGTTGGTACGAGTGCTGCCGGGAATGCGTACAAAATGATCGTCAATGTGCTTGCGAGCGAAGAAACGCTCGTAGATTTCCAGGTTTTCTTCACCCAGAAAGCCCGTCACTGCCACCACGTGACCGGTGTCGGCCAGGAACGAGGCGACATTCACACCCTTACCGCCAGCATTGAACTGCATAGCCTGACCACGATTGACCGCGTTGGTGCGAAAATCATTGATTTGTACCGTCTGGTCAATGGCCGGGTTGAGTGAAACGGTTGTGATGTTCATAAGGCTCTCACCTCCGCCGCCGTGCGGCACTGCAGGGCTGCGCGTGCCAGCGCCTGCATGTCAGCGAACGAGGAACCGCGAATCTCGGCCTTGACCGCCGCGATACTGGGAACGCCAACGCTCAGTTCAGAGACGCCGAGGCCGGTCAAAATCACCGCGCCTTTCGGGTCGCCAGCCAGACCGCCGCAGACGCCTACCCACTTGCTGTACCGGTTCGCGGCTTGCACGGTGCTGTCGATCATGCGCAGCACGGCGGGATGCAGCGCGTCCGCCTGCTTCGCCAGTTGCGGGTGCAGGCGATCCATCGCCAGCGTGTACTGCGTCAGGTCGTTGGTGCCGATGGAGAAGAAATCGACCTCTTGCGCCAGTTGGTCAGCCAGAATAGCGGCGGACGGCACCTCAACCATGATGCCAAGCGGCACCGGGGGCGCGTTGAGTTCTTTGCGCACATCTTCGGCGACGGCGCGAGCCTGCTGCGCATCCTCAAGCGTGGCGATCATGGGAAACATGATCTTGACCGGGCCATAGGCGGCGGCGCGGTAGATGGCCCGCAATTGCGGAATGAACAGGTCGGGCCGCACCAGACAGAGACGAATGCCGCGAATGCCCAGGAAAGCGTTATCCTCCTTCGGCAGGTTGAGGTACGGCACCTCTTTATCGCCGCCAATGTCCAGCGTGCGAATAATCAGGGGGCGACCTTCCAGCGCCCGCACCATGTCGCGGTAGGCCTCGAACTGTTCCTCTTCAGAAGGCACGGAGTCGCGTCCCAGGAAGAGAAACTCGGTACGCATCAAGCCCACGCCCTCGGCACCAGCCGCAACTGCCGCCGGAGCGTCGGCGGCACGATTGATGTTGGCAGCAACCTCGACGCGATGCCCATCAGAAGTGATGGCGGGAGCAAAACGCGCCGCGTTGGCAACCTCTTGCTGCGCCTGCAACTGCTGCTGCGCGTTCCTCGCCCCCTGCACATCGGCATCGGCAGGATTCACGTAGAGTTTGCCGGCGGAGCCATCCAGAATGGAAGACGTGCCGTTGGACAAGTCGAGCACTGCGTTCCCCGCGCCGACAATGGCGGGAATGCCCAGCGAACGGGCGATGATGGCGCTGTGCGAGGTCGGCCCGCCCTTCGCGGTGCAAAAGCCCAGAATGGCATCGGTATCCAGCGCGGCAGTATCAGACGGCGTCAGGTCTTCGGCGATCAGAATGACCGGCGTGTCCTGCGAAACCGGCTGCTCTTCCGGCGCGCCAACCAGGTGACGCAGCACGCGCTGCCCGACATCGCTCAGATCAACAGCGCGTCCGGCCAGCACGGGATCATCCAGCTTCTGCACCTGGCTCACGCGCTCGTTGATGGCCTGCTGCCACGACCACGCCGCACTGTGTCCTGAATAGATAAGTGAAATGGTCTGCCCGATCAATGCGGCATCGTTGAGGAACTCGGCGTGGACGCGGAAGATAGCCGCCTTGCCCGAACCCAGGCGCGTCTTGACCTCCTCGTACAGCCTGCCCAGATCGCCCTGAGCGGCATCCAGCGCGCTTTGAAATCGATTTCCCTCGGTCATAGGATCGCCTGGAACATCTTCAACCACGATGGGGCGCTGCTTATACTGGCGCAGGGGGCCAATCGCCAGTCCACCGGAAGCGCTCACACCGTTGATGGTTTTGACACCTGCCTGTGGAGTCCAACCAGGCTCACCGCCGGTTGCAGTTGGAGTCGGCTGTTCTTCCGGCTCATCTCCCATGCCGCTTTCGATGGCCGCCAGCAACTCTTGCAACGCGGCGGGAGCATCCGTCCCCTGAGCCGAGACGCGAATGGCCGCGCCGTGCTCAGCGCCCAGTTGCAGCAGGGAAAGCAAGCTCTTGCCATCGGCCACAACATCGTCGTGCCGCACCCGGATGTTGGACTGGAAGCGCCGGGCAAGATCGACAAAAACGGCGGCGGGACGCGCATGAAAGCCAGTCTTGTTGTGGATAACAGTATCGAAGAAGTTTGGATAATCAAGCACCTCACCCGATCTAACAGGCGAAGGGGCAGCGGCGGGGCGCTCGCCGGTCAGAGCTTCGATGATATCGCGGGGGTCGGTCGTGCGCGACAGGCGGTCTACCTGCTCTTTGTCGCCCAGCACGCGAGTCAGCCGCCGCAGCACCTCGATATGTTCATCGGATTTCGCGGCGATGCCTACAACCAGGTGAACGGTTTCACCGGGATTCCAGGTCATGCCAGCCGGGGCCTGCACCACCGCGATGCCAGTGCGCTGGATCAGGTCGCGGTTTTCGGGCAAGCCGTGGGGGATGGCAATGCCGTTGCCGAGGTAGGTATTGGCCACCTTCTCCCGGCCTAACATACTGGCAACATAGCCAGCATCAATACAACCACTATCTACAAGGAGTTGACCTACCTGGCGAATAGCCTCCTGCTTATCCGCCGCGTTGGTTCGCAAGCGAACCTGACGTTCCTCAAGCGTAATCATCATCGCCTCCAAGCGTTTCAAGAGAGCCGTACTTCTGTGTAACGAACCTGATAGAATTGTAATCGATTACAATGCATTTGTCAAGGGCTGGCACTACGAGTTTTGTATTGCCCAAAAATTTACTATATGTTGCATCTTAAGCCCGTATAATAGACAAAAATACGTAATAAAAGCACACTGTTTCATAGTAAACGATTACAGCATGTCTGGCTTTTTCTTAAATAACGTGCTATAATGTGAGTAAACGATTACATCTCCCCTCCTCTGGCACCCATATGGGTCTCAAGGAACCGGGGCATCCCTGACAAGAGAACATTTCACATCTATCTATATGTTGTGAGACCCTCGCGGGTTTCAAGATGCAAGGGGAATTGCACATGGTGAGTATTAAAGATGTGGCGGAAGCGGCGGGAGTATCGACGGCGACGGTTTCGCGGGTACTCTCGAATGGACAGCATGTGCGCCCGGAGGTGCGCAAGCGTGTACTGGCGGCTGTGGAACGCCTGGGGTATCGGCCAAACCTGGTGGCGCGCAGCCTGCGCTCGCAGCATTCTAATACGCTTGGGCTGGTTGTCTCCGATATTCGCAACCCGTTCTTTACAGAGGTCAGCCGCGCCGTCGAGGATGCGGCCTATGAACAGGGCTACAGCGTTCTGCTGTGCAATACCGACGAAAATCCTGAGCGGGAAGCCATCTATCTCAACCTGATGCGTGATGAAAACGTGGCCGGGGTCATTTTCTCGCCCACGCGGCAAACGCTGGCGCGCATCGCCGCCCTCGACCTGAACTTTCCCATCGTAGTTATCGACCGGGCCGCGCCAGGCATCGATGTCGATGTTGTGCTGCTGGACAACGTTGACGCTGGCTATCGGCTCACCACGCACCTGCTTGAGAACGGCTACCGCAACATCGCCGCCCTCTGTGGTGAGATGAGCACGACCGGGCGCGAACGAGCGGCAGGCTACGAGCAAGCGCTGCTGGCGCACAATCTCTCACCCTCGTCCGAACACGTGAAATATATCCAACCAAAAATCGAAGCCGGTCACGCGGCCACGCTGAAGCTGCTCGACGCCGCACAGCCACCCGACGCAATTCTCACCACCAACAGCCAGCTTGGTGCGGGCGCGCTGCAAGCTATCCGCGAACGCAATCTTAACATTCCCGAAGATATCGCTCTCGTCACCTTCGACGAGACCACCTGGGCCTCGCTCGTGCAGCCAGCCATCACCCTCATCGCCCAACCCACCGCCGAAATCGGCAGAACCGCGACCGAACTGCTGCTCCAGCGCATAGCCGACCCCACCCGCTCCACACGGCTGGTGATCCTCAAAGGCCAGTTGCTCGCTCGTGCCTCCAGTGCCCCCAGGAATATGCAGAGCGAAAAAAGCCTGAGAGGAAGCCGGATGTGATCTAGCTTCCTCTTCCAGACTTTGACAGGGATCAAAAGCTCACGGTGAAGCGGCCTTAAAACTCTGAAGATCTCCACGGCATTTCCTGCAATGCCCACGTGTTGCCATCGGGGTCGCTGAAGTAAACATACTTTATGCCCTGGGGATGTTCGTCGACCTCGCTCACTTCAACGCCCCGGCTGGCAAGCATCTCGCGAGCCTTGTTTACATCCGCTACGACCAGGTGCAGCGCCTTGACCGTCCCAGGCCGCATGTCAGAAATTTCGCCCAGACCGGTGCCAATGACAATCGAGCAAGCCGACCCAGGTGGTGTAAGCTGGACAACCCTCATTCCGTTCCCAGGCTGGACATCCACGTCTACGTGAAATCCGACCTTTTCAACGTAAAAAGCTTTGGCGCGATCAACATCAGCAACCGGTAACGGCACAAGCTCAAGCTTCATCTCCATCTTTCTTCCTGCACCTTTCTGTTCACAATAGTGGAGTTTCTAGAACCGCACGCCCCGGTATATGCTCTCTATCGGCAAGCTCACACCCAGGCACTCGATTTCAACCAGCTCACCGGCTTGATAGAACACGTTTATCCAGAGCATTTCCTCCTTCAGGAAAAGGTTAATAGAGAACATATCAGGATCGACAAACATGATCGCCTCTATTGAAGGGCAGGACTGATACATGAGAAGCTTCTTGCTCAGATCAAAAAGTTTCGTACTGGAAGAAAGCACCTCAACAACCACCCGTGGGTGTCTGATCATAGTGGTAATTTCCTCCTCCTGGCAACTCACAGTCACATCAGGATGAAGAATGCGTCTATACTCAGCAATCTGCACACGGGCATCAGAAGTGAACACCTCGCATGGCCCACCCTCTAGCGCGTTGCCAAGCTGGCGCACAAGATTGGCACAGATGCGGGCATGATTGTTTGTACCACCCGACATCATATACGCATAGCCATCTATGTACTCATAGCGCACGCCCTCGGTATTGCTGTCCAATTCCAGGTACTCTTCGACGGTCATGTATTCACGGTCATGATCTGCTCTATTTGCTACCATAATTTGTCTCGCTTTCTGGCTCTGGTATATCCTCTTGAGAGATTATAACATTGTGCATACGAGAAAGAAACTCACGCGATTTCAAATGAACCACAGATGTTCCCTGTCAGAGGGTTGCGTTTAGCAAAAGAATCAAGTACGCTTGTAGCAGAGCAAACTGTGCCATTGTTTGCAAAGGGATACGAGGAAAACGCGCAGAAAGGGAGGAATCATCACCATGCCACATAGCTCCCTGGTAGTAGTC
>DASTKE010000390.1:0-8467 GCA_035716105.1 Ktedonobacteraceae bacterium
AACGAGATTGTGAAACGCTGTGTTGTGCATCCCGCCCGTATCTTTGGTTTGAAAAATAAAGGCGCGCTTGAGGTCGGCAAGGATGCGGATATCGTGCTGGTCAACCCGGATGTGGAGTATAAACTTACGGATGAGCAGATGCTCTCGAAATGTGGATGGACGCCGTTCGCAGGCTGGAACATAAAGGGGCGCGTAGAGCAGGTCTTTCTTCGCGGCTCTCTCGCCTATGACAGGGGTATCTGTGTAGTCAGACCGAGTAGTGGCAAGCCTGTGGTCATAGAGGCTTGAAGGAAAGGGATCAATGCTGTTTAAATCCATCATTCGCCCCGCACTCTTTCATCTATCTGCGCACGACCCCGAAATTGCCCATCACCGGGTGATGAACGGGCTGGCATTTGCCTCCCGCTACCGGGTATTGCTCAAAATGCTCGAGGTCGCTAACGCTTACAAAGCACCTGCGCTGGAACGTAACGTCTTTGGCCTGCGTTTTCCCAATCCAGTCGGACTGGCGGGTGGGTTTGACAAAAATGGGCTTGCGCTGCCAGCACTGGCCGCCCTCGGTTTTGGCTTTCTCGAAGCGGGTACGGTGACTCGCTACCGGCAGCCGGGGAATGACAGGCCGCGTATTGTTCGTTTGCCAGAGGATGGCGCACTGATAAACTGCATGGGCTTTCCAAACGATGGAGCCGATGAAATTTCAGAGAGGCTGTCCCGGCTTCCTAAACCGGCCATTCCGGTTGGCTGGAGCATAGGGAAATCAAAAGTCACCCCTCAAGAGGAGGCCACAGAAGATTATCTCTATTCGCTGCGCAAACTGTATGACTTCGCCGATTTCTTTACGGTCAATGTCAGCTCTCCCAATACACCCGGCTTGCGCAAGCTCCAGGAGAAGGAGCCGCTGGATCAGCTGCTGCGAGCCATTGTTCAGGAGGCAGAAGTGCTTGCCAGGCAGAAGGGCAGGGATACGGCCAAACCAGTGCTCGTGAAAATATCGCCGGATATGAGCGAAGGTCAGTTAGATGATGTGATTGAGGTATGCCTGGATTGCAATATTCGTGGTATCATCGCGACAAACACGACGCTTTCACGTCAGGGACTGAGTAAAGATACGACCGGGACTGGCGGACTCAGCGGTCGTCCCATCTTCCCGCTTGCGCTCGCGATTGTGCGGTATCTCTGGCAAAGACTGGATGGGCAGATACCGGTCATTGGTGTTGGTGGTATCTCCAGCCCGGATGATGCTCAACGCATGTTCGATGCTGGCGCAAGTTTAATTCAAATCTATACCAGCTTTATCTACGAGGGGCCAGGGGTTGTAAAGCAGATAAATAAGGCGCTGGCTGTTGCCAGCACGATGCCGATCGGGACGCGGCCCGGAGTACTGCAAAGCTCTTCTCCCAACTTGCTCTAGGAGGTTTACAGATGATGAACGATCCAGCGATCATGCGGTTATTTGCCGATGCAGGCGCGGTTATCAGCGATAGCCATTTTGTGTATAGTTCCGGGCGGCATAGCTCCGTCTATATCAATAAGGACTCACTTTACCTGCATCCCGGCGTGATCTCGACGCTGTGCCAGCAGATGGCTCAGCCGTATGAAGCTGGGCAGATTGATGTCGTCGTCGGCCCGGTGCTGGGTGGTATCGTGCTTTCCCAATGGGTTGCGCACGCTCTGAACGCGAGGCGCACATCTGGCGAAACGCTGGCCCTCTACGCAGAAAAAGAGGGTGATGGCCCGCAGAAAAGATTTCTCTTCAGTCGCGGCTACGACAGGTATATCTCCGGCAAAAATATTCTGGTCGTGGAGGATGTGCTGACCACCGGCGGCTCGGCGCGGCAGGTGATCGAACTGGTGCGCCAGCATGGCGGTCGTGTGGTTGGTTTGAGCGCGCTCTGCAATCGTGGAAATGTGCAGCCAGAAGACGTGGGCGGCGTTCCCATTCAAGCACTGATTACCGTCAATCTCGAAACGTTCACCGAGGAAGAGTGTCCGTATTGCCGACAACACATCCCAATCAACACGACGGTCGGCAAAGGACGAGCGTTTCTGGCGCGGCAATGACCATTATGGATACATTGGTGAATTTTGCATGGCACTATGATATAATCCCGCCAATGTTTGAATACATACAGGGAGGTGCTACAACACGTTATGAACGGTAAACATCCTTATACGCATATCCTCAAGAATCTCTTTCATGAGCAGGCGACAGAGATTATTCCCTTATTGATGCCTGGGTTCCGGGTTGAAGAGGTTTTAGATGTCGAGATGCCGGAACTCAGATTAACCGAAATCGAACAACTGCCAAGTGAACTGGACCAGGGGCTTGTGGAACTGGCGCTGCCAGGAGCTATAGTGAAAAGCGTCATTCATTCCGAATGGATAGAGCATTCGGGCAAGTTTGAACGCGCCTATCGCGTCCATAGCCCGGAGACGAATAAACCCTCATTTCTGGTGATTGAGTTCCAGACTGAACGCGATGACGAAAAACTTCCTCGCCGCTTCCTCACCCATTTTGCGAGAGTGGACATCCACGTGACAAGACATTTCGAAATAGAGGATGATGAGGATGAGGGTGGTGATGAGCAAGAGGGTACACTTATGAACAAGGGTTACTATGTCTATCCCGAAGTACTCTGCCCATTCCCATCGGCTGTGCCTGCACATATACGGGACGAGTTTCAGGGGCAAGTCATGATGATATTCAATTTTAAGAAAATCACTCTCTGGGAAAAAGATGCACGCGAGTTTTTGAACAGCCATGTCAGCGCCGTCTACTTCTTACTTCCGGCGATGAAAAACGCTGATGCAGCCCTGTTGGGGCTGGCTATAGAGGAGCTTGTCGAGCGTTTCCAGGGGAATGATACAGAGTTGGGGCGGCACCTGACGGGTATGTCTCTGATGCTGCAACTGTCCGAGATGATGTCGGATGAAGAGAAGCTGGCAGCTCAGGAATACCTGAAACCTTATGCCCATCTGATTACGGATAATCCTTCCGAGGAGTGAACGCTTTGCCTGACGGGAAACCGATGTTTATCGCACAACTGGAACGACAGTGGGAACGCGGCAATTTTGTCTGTGTGGGCCTGGATTCTGATTACGGGCGCATCCCGGCCATGTTGAAGGAGAATGCCTCGGTTGAGGATGCCCTATTTGCCTTCAATCGCGCCATTATCGATGCCACGCACGATCTCGTTTGCGCCTATAAGCCCAACGCGGCCTTTTACGAGGCGCAGGGAGACGCCGGGTTTCGCGCTCTGAACAGGACGGTGCATTACATTCAGGAAACCTATCCGGGCATTCCGGTGATCCTGGATGCCAAACGTGCCGATATCGGCAGCACCAACCTGGGCTACGTAGAAGCCGCGTTTGATATTCTGGGCGTGGATGCGATTACTGTTCATCCCTATCTCGGCCAGGAAGCGCTGGCACCGTTTCTGGCCCGTGCAGATAAGGGCATCATCGTGTTAGCGAAAACATCGAATCCCGGCGCGGGCGAATTTCAAGACTTGCTCGTAGGCGAGGCGCAGGAGCCGCTCTATCAGGTCGTGGCGCGTCACGTGGCAACTCGTTGGAACAGCAACGGCAATTGCGCCCTCGTGGTTGGCGCACCCTACCCGGCAGAGCTGAAACGTGTGCGCGGCATCATCGGAGACATGCCCATCCTCATTCCGGGCATCGGCGCGCAAGGCGGCGATATCGAAGCAACGGTCACGGCAGGAAAAGACAGTCGTGGCTGGGGCATGATTATCAACGCCTCGCGTACCATCATCTTTGCCTCTCAGCAAAGCGACTTCACGCAAGCCGCCAGGAACGCGACTGAGAGCTTGCGAGCGGAGATCAACGGGTACAGGTGAGTTCTGAGAGCGTTTCTTTTTGTATCGAAAGGCACCCGCAAGGGGCCTTCGTCTCCTTTCACATTCCACAAGAAAAGGAACTGCACTCCAATCTCTGAATGGGATTGGCAACGCTGCTACAATAAGACTATGAATCTGCAAACGGAACTGGCACCACGACACAAAAGCGGTCTATTGTTGCGCAACCCGGTTATGACGGCGGCGGGTACATTCGGCTATGGCATCGAATACGCGAAGATAGCCGAAGCGCAGCGCCTGGGCGCGGTCATCACCAGAGGGACGACGTTGCACTCGCACAGCAGTAATGTGCCGCCGCGTACTATAGAGACCGCTTCGGGCCTGCTCAACGCCATTGGCTACCAGAATCCAGGTGTGCATAGCGTCGTGAAAAAGTATGCGCCAACATGGGCAACGTGGCAGACGCCGGTGATCGTCAATATCGCGGGTGAGACTATCGAGGAACTGGTTGCCATCGCTGAACAACTTGAGGGCGTGGAGGGTATTGCGGGCATTGAGATTAGTGTTTCCAATACCGACATGCGTGCAGGCGGGGCTGTTTTCAGTGCCAGCGAGGAGGCCATTGCCGATGTGATGGTTGCGCTGCGTCGCGCAACCACGCTGCCACTGATCGTCAAACTCTCGCCTGATGGCAATGATGTGCGCTCAATCGCGCTTGCCGCCGCCTCCTCCGGCGCGAACGCCATCTCGCTCATCAACACTATTGCGGCAATGCGCATTGATACGCGCACGCACCGTCCTTTCCTGCCATACGGAACCGGAGGGCTATCGGGACCGGCTATCAAGCCTATCGCCTTGCGCATGGTCTACGAGGTGGCCCGTGAACTGCGTGCTATCCATCCCCACGTCCCCATCATCGGCATTGGCGGCATCGCCAACACGGAAGACGCGCTCGAATTCCTCATGGCCGGAGCCTCGGCCATCCAGGTCGGCACCATCACCTTCGTCAACCCCCGCGCCGCCATCGAGATTGTCGAGGGGCTTGAAGTTTTTATGCGACAGGAAGGGATTGAGGATGTGCGGGAGATTGTTGGAGGTGCTCAATCCTGACAGATTTTAGTCCATTGTTGTGCAACAAAAAAGGACGCACTCAAGCGCTTGACCGGAAAAGGCCAGTCGGGTAATCTCCTAAAAAAACAGTTCTCTTACTTGAGAGCAAAAGGAGTGTCTATGAAAACTCGATGGTTTCGCGAATGGGGCTGGGTGTATTATCCGGTTTCCTGGCACGGTGTGGTGCTGGTGCTTCTGGTGCTGGCCTTCTGCGTGCAGGTCTTTCTGGCAGTCGACAGCCGTTCGCATTCGGTCAGCGATACGCTCTATGGCGTTTTCCCCTATATCGTCCCCAGCATACTCGCGCTGCTCTGGATAGCCTCCAAAACAAGTGAAAGGACTTCCTGATGACAAGGTAGAACGAAGGCAAGCTTAATTGAGCTTGCCTTCGTTCTACCTTGTCATCAGGATACCCTCTTTCTGTGATACTATGAAGCATGGTTTCTCTACACATGGATAGTATCACAGATAAAACAAGTTACTGAGGAAGGGAACAGTATGAAACTGCGCTTTGGCATCAAAACGGCGCAACAACACACCACCTACGAGGATATTTTGCGTGTCTGGCAGGAGGCGGATGGTATTCCTGTGATTGAGCACGCCTGGGCTTTTGACCACTTCATCCCGCTTGGGTCTGATCCGACCGGCACACAGTTAGAGGGATGGACGCTGCTGGGAGCGCTGGCGGCAAGCACAGAGCGGCTGCGCGTGGGACTGATGGTCACAGGCAATACCTACCGGCATCCCGCTGTGCTGGCGAACATCGGCGCGACTGTCGATGTGATTTCGCATGGGCGGCTGGATTTTGGCATTGGCGCGGGCTGGAATGAGCTTGAGAGCAATATGTATGGCATTCCGCTCTATAAGCCGGGCGAGCGTATCAGGCGTCTGGGAGAGGCGTGCGAGGTCGTCAAGCTGCTCTGGACGGAACCCGTCGCCAACTTTGATGGCAAGTACTACCAGCTTCACGACGCACGCTGCGAGCCGAAGCCGGTGCAGAAGCCCTATCCACCTTTTGTTATCGGGGGCAGTGGCGAGCAATTGACGCTGCGCGTGGTGGCGAAATACGCCAATATCTGGAACTTTGTTGGCGGTTCCATCGATGTGTTCAAGCATAAAAGCGAGGTGCTCAACGGCTACTGCAAAGAGATCGGGCGTAACCCCGCCGAAATCGAACGCTCCATTCAGGAGAGGATGAACTACGGCGATCTGGGTGCGAGCATCGAGCGTATGCGACCGTATATCCAGGAGGGAGCAACGCATATTATATTGAATCTGACGGCACCCTATCCCGAAAATATCGTTCACCGGCTGGCCGAAGAGGTGGTTGCACCTCTACAGGCGGAATTCGAGGGACGTTCATAAACGAAGTAAGCCACGAGGAAGCCAGCAAGAGCGCACGCACGCTTGCTGGCTTCCTCGTCGCCTTGCTTCGTTTATTTCATCCTCTGGCGGCGGCAGCGCGTGCCATGAAAAAGGAAACCAGGCTGAGCACAGCTACAATCGCCCCGATTATGACGAGGCCAATGCCCGTTTTCATATGGTCGCCCGTCATCGCGAACGCGCCTATTGCCAGCAGGACAACTGCCGCGATAAGCAGAGCAACACTTCTTCCAACTGCGCTGTTCATGAATGTTCTCTCCTCCGTGCCTTTTCGGTAAAAATACCTGAACTCACAATCACATCATTCCACTGCAAAAAGATTACCTGAGAGGTTGAGCAAAAGCAATGGAGAAGGAGTGTGTCTTTGTGTAGAAATTGCATGGAAAAAGAGCCACCTGAGTAAAGGGTGAACACCTGGCAAGGGTGTTCACCCTGTTTAGATGCGTTCCAGCGGCACGAAGCCCAGAACGCGCAGAGCGTTGCTCAGCGTTTGCATGGTGGCGCGAACGAGCCAGGCGCGGAAGGCTTTGACGCGCTGGTCGGACTCTTTGATGATGGGTGGCGTGTGCTCGTAGAAGTCGCTGAAGTGCGCGGCCAGATCGTAGACATAGGCGGCGAGCGTGTTAGGGGCCAGCGCTTCGACCCGGCTGGTCTCGGCCAGCGCACGCGGGTAGGCGTCGATGTGGCGCAGCAGTTCCCACTCGCTCTGCTCAAGCTGTTCTGGCAGTTCGGTTGGCTGTTCTGGCAGTTCGTAATTTGCTTCTTGCAGACGGCGCAGGATGCTGTTGGCGCGTGCATAGGCGTACTGGAGATAGACGCCGGTATCGCCATTGGCCCGCAGCACCTCGTCCATGTCCAGCGTGATGACCTGTTGCAGGCCGAAGCGGATCATGAAGTAGCGAATGGCTGATGCCGCCAGGATCGCCGCCGTCTCCTCCGAGAGGTCGGATCTGGCCTCGATCATGCGAGCTGCTGCCGCGCTGATCAGGTCGTCGGCCTTGATCTCGATGCCTTTGCGACCCGACATAGCGTAGGATTCACGTCCGTCGGAGGTATCGACGCCGAGGCGTGCTGCGGTAGCTGCTGAGAGCGTGACGACCTCGTAGCCCAGGTGAATCAGGCTGTCGGCCTGCTCGCCATAGCCAAGTCGGCGCAGGCTTTCGCGTACCACCTGCTGCGGATAGGACTGGCGCACATCAATCACGTTGACCACTTTTTTCGCGTGGCCGAAGCGTTCGGGTGGAGCCTCCTTGCCCGTTTTGCCTGCCTCCTCTGGCGTGCGCATCGTCCAGAGCATCCGTCCATCCTGCTGCACGCCCCAGGGGATAAAGTGGAATTCAACTCCCAGATCATCGGCCAGACCAAACTTCCACAGGTGGTTGGCGATGTCTTTGCCGGTGTAAGTGGCCGTGCCGTTGCTTTTCACCAGCACCTTGTCGCTGCTGCGTTCACCCTCCTCGGTCTGCATCTCGCCCTCGCCAAATGGGAGAATCCAGGTTCCCGCCAGCGGCCCGCTTTCGGGATGCTCTAACACCCCGCTGTTGCGCAGCATTTCAAAGGTATGCTGCCACAGACCCGCGTGGACGATGGCCGATTCCCATGTCAGCAAGTTGTAGGAGATATTCAGCCGTGCCATCGTTTTGAGATGTGCCTGGACGATCTGGTGCGAGATATCGGCGGCCAGCACAGCGTAATCTGGTCCCTCTTCCGGCTCCTCGCCGTGCTCGATGGCGTGCAGCACCGTGTCGCGCAGGGCTTTCAATTCTGGCCGTTCTTCGTAGGCTTTGCCAACCGCCACGTAGACGCGAGAGCAATAGTAGTCGAACGATTCGCCGGGCAGTTGTTCGTTGCCGCCAGGAAGCTGCAATTTGCCCTGGGTGAGCAATGTCAAGCCAACGACGACATCCGCGACCTGGACGCCCGTGTCGTCGATGTAGTTCTGTGCCTCGACATCGTAGCCCTGCGAGCGCAACATACGCACGACGGTATCGCCAAGCGACGAGTTGCGCAGGTGGCCGACATGTGCCGCCTTGTTGCTATTGATCGCCGTATGTTCGACAATGACCTTTGTGCCGATGCCGACAGTGTTCTGCCCAAAATCGGCTCCGTCCTCCAGCACGCGCTCGATAATGATACGGCCCGCGATGGGATGACTCAGC
>DASTKE010000391.1:0-3837 GCA_035716105.1 Ktedonobacteraceae bacterium
GTGAAGCAGTGGCTTCAGACGCACACGCAATGGCTGCTGATCCTGGATAACGTTGAGGATCAGGAGGTGGTAAAAAACTTCCTGCCCACGGGTGCTCAAGGTCACATCCTGCTCACCGCCCGCAAGCAACCCTTGAATATCAGCACGCAAAGCGTCGAGATTGATAAGCTGAATCCGCAGGAAGAGGAAGCCTTTCGCCGCTATCGCACCAGAATCATGAAAGCTGTTCTGCGCGGCCCGCAGGGACAAACGACATTAGGCGCTGAGCCAATCACCATCGGGCGGGCGATGGACAACCGGCTGGTCGTCAATAGTCTCGAAGTCTCTTCGCGCCATGCTGAGGTTCGCTTACAGGGCCGGGGCTATATCATCACTGACCTGGGCAGCACCAACGGCACCTTTGTCAACGAGCGCAAACTTGAGCCGCGCATACCGTATGTACTCAACCTCGGCGATACCATCCGGCTGGGCGACAGGCGATTTACCTACGAGGCAAGCAGTTCTCTTCCCATAGAACCGGCCATTCCTGGTGCTGCCGGAGAGAGAAACACATCTGCGCAATCACCACAGTCCGATCTATCTCATCTGCCGACACGCCGAAGTGAGGAGCCAAAGGTTGCGCCACCGCCTCCCACTCATCAGGGGCAGCAAAGCTACACACCACCGCCTCCCCAACAGCAACCCTATGCTCCATCCTACCAACAACAAAGCTATGCGCCGCCGCCTCCTGTTTCGCAGCAACAAGCATACAGTCCCTACGCCGCTCCCCCACCTATGATAGCGATACCACCGACGGGGCAAAAGAAAAACAGGAAGTTATGGCTTGGTCTGGGCATCGCCGGTGGAGCATTGGCGCTTTGCGTGGTTATCTCGCTTATCGCATATGCAGCTTCATTACAACAATCTTCTACTGGATCGTCATCTCCCACACAGACGCTGACAACGTACTGCAATGCACTGAAAAGCAAGGATTTCACCACTGCCTACAATCAGCTTTCATCATCGGCCCAGAGTAGTGTTTCCTTCGACTCATTTTCCAGCACGCACAGTACCGTTTCTGGCTGTGTTGTGAACACTCCTGCCGCTAACGAGGTTTGCTATACATTTAGTACTGGCAGCAGCGAAATTTTCGGTTACACATTTCAATCGAGCGATGATAAAATTACCAGCGAGCAGCCAGGGAGCACTGTCGCCTCTTGTTGAGTTGGAAGTCAGGGTTGCTGCAAAATCGACTTCATATCCCCTGTGGATGTCAGGTCTCCTGTTCCCCTCTTCTCTTCTCCAACCACTGCTTAATACTCGCCTCCTGCCCCTGCTGGCCTGGTTCGTAGTAGCGTTTGCCTTGCAGGCTCTCCGGCAGGTACTCCTGCACTTTGCGTGCCGGTGGCCGGTCGGGGTCTTCGATCTGCATGTCTTTGTAGTAATCGTGGGCGTATTTGTAGTCTTTGCCGTAGTCGAGGTCTTTCATCAGTTGGGTAGGGGCATTGCGAATGTGCAGGGGAACGGGTTCGTTGCGTGTGGACTGCACGTCGGCCTGCACGCGGCTGTAGGCTTCGTTGAGGGCGTTGCTTTTGGGCGCGGTGGCCAGGTAGACGACGGCCTGGGCGAGGGCAAGGTTGCCTTCGGGCAGGCCAACGAAGTGAACGGCCTGCTGCGCTGCCATGCAGACGACGAGCGCCTGCGGGTCGGCCATGCCGACATCTTCAGAGGCGAAACGGATCAGGCGGCGCACGATGTAGAGCGGGTCTTCACCGGCTTCGAGCATACGGGCGAGCCAGTAGAGACCAGCGTCAGGATCGGAGCCGCGCAAGGCTTTGTGCAGCGCCGAGATGGTGTCGTAGTGCTGGTCTCCGCCCTTGTCATAGGGCAAGGCGCGATGCTGCATGACCTCTTCGACGATGGGCAGTGTGATGCGCCTATCTTCTGAACTGGTTTTGCCGACGCCTTGCGCGGCCAGTTCGAGCACGTTGAGGGCGGTACGGGCGTCGCCGTTGGCGAAGATGGCGATCTGTTGCAGCGCGTCCTCATCTAGCGTGAGGTTGGAGCGACCGAGACCGCGCTCGTCGTCCGTCAGGGTGCGGCGTAGGATGGTCATCACCTGCTCCTCAGTCAGTCCTTTGAGCGTGAAAACGCGGGTGCGCGAGAGCAGGGCACTGTTGACCTCGAAGCTGGGATTTTCGGTCGTGGCACCGATGAGGGTGATGGTGCCGCGCTCGACATGCGGCAACACGGCGTCCTGCTGCGCTTTGTTGAAGCGGTGAATCTCGTCGATGAAGACGATGCTGCGCTGTTTGGAAAATTGCAGCAGCTTGCGCGCTTCCTCCACTACTTTGCGCAGGTCGGCCACGCCAGCAGTCACGGCGCTGAGGGTAACGAAGCGAGCGTGGGTCTGGCGGGCAATCACCTCTGCCAGCGTGGTCTTGCCGCTGCCCGGTGGCCCCCAGAGGATCATCGAAGGGATGCGGTCGGCCTCGATGCTGCGGCGCAGCAAGCGACCAGGGGCCAGCAGGTTTTCCTGCCCCACGATCTCGTCCAGCGTGCGCGGGCGCATCCGTGCCGCCAGTGGCTCACTGCTCGTGGTTCCGGATTCCATTCCCGCGCCTGATGAGGTGGGTGCCGTGGAAGCCGCTTTGTGCGCCGCGCCTGCTTTTACCGGTGGCAGGTCGTCCGACCCGAAAAGCGATGATTGTGATTGATCCGGCATACCTGTCACCTTTTCCTTGAATTAGGATAGCTCAATCCATGTGTTGTAACAGCGTATCACATTTCTCGCGATGTCGTAGGGGCGATGCCTTGTGCTCGCCCGTGATGGCCATTTCTCAAACCGACAGCGGGCGTGCGTCTCTGGCCGTCTCCCCGTCTCTCGCCCCCAGCGAGCCTCCCTGGACAGCCTCCCGGACGGCCTCAAGGCATCGCCCCTACGACATCGCGGTTCCCAGGAAAGGGTGTAGCTAGTGCCTGGCAACGCTGGCGTTCGTGTACATAATATAATGCAGAAAAAGGATGGTACGGATTTTACAAGAACAGGAGTTACAAAAAGATGCTTGATCTGTCTCAACAAAAGGATGCCCATGTAAACAAGCGACTGCAAAACGAAAAGATGATCTGGCTCAGTACCGTGCGCCCCAATGGGAGACCGCACCTGGTACCTGTCTGGTTCTTCTGGGACGGCACCACCATTTTGATCTTCAGCCAGCCCAATGCGCAGAAAGTACGCGACATTCGTCACAACTCCAGCGTCATGCTGGCACTGGACACAGCTCAAGAAGGCGATGATGTTGTCCTCATCGAGGGTGATGCCGTCCTGCTCGACCCGGCATCAGTCAACGCGACACAGTCCGCCTACACGCAGAAATACGAGTCGTGGATGCAACGTATGGGTTCAAACGCGGAGGCATTAGCAAAGGAATACAGCCAGCCCATCCGGGTGATTCCGACGAAATTTATTAGCTGGAACGAATAAGTTCCGCAGGCCACCCGCAAGGGGATGGCCCTACTATACTTGCCAGCAGCGCGGTTCGCAGAGCCGCGCCGGTATAGTAGGGCCATCCCCTTGCGGGTGGCCTTCCGGAGCCTTTTTATTGCCTCTGCCCTTCTCTCCAACCCTTAAATCGTACTGACCGGGTCGATGTCGATGTACCAGCCGGGGGCGTCGATGACGCGCAGGAGGCGGTGCAGGTCGGGGCCGCGCACGATCATTTGCCAGTGAAATTTGCCACGCACGCGCTCCATCAGGGCCGGGGCGGGACCGACGACATCGGTCTGTTCCATGCCGAGGCGCTCGATCCATTCGTCGATGCGCTCGCGCAGGAGCAGGGCTTCGTTCTGGGCGCGGTG
>DASTKE010000392.1:0-2609 GCA_035716105.1 Ktedonobacteraceae bacterium
CCTTCCTGCAACACGTGGGATTTCACCCCATCGGTCAGGAACAAGATTGGCGGCTGCCGGGAGGAGTGCAGCAATCCATTGTGCTGGAACGGTCTCTATCCGAATAATTTGGAATGATAGAAGAGAATGAGGGGAATACGCAGATTGTCAACCTGCGTGTTCCCCTCATTCTCTTCTATCATTCCATCCCTCGCCCTTTTGTACAGGGTTCCTTCTGTCCTTCGGGACGATAGCAAAAGCTTCCAGCCATGCTATGCTTGAAAAGGCAAAAGAGGGCAGTTTTCCCTTGACAAAGCGTATGGTATTCCATATACTTAGAGTATACGAAATAGTTCGTACGATAAACATATCGAACAGTAAATTTTCTCGAACATACAAGAAATCTGGAATGGGATTTGCGAGGTGCAGCTATGACTGTACAGGATAGGATGAAACGGAGTCTCACGCCGTATGTGGAAATTGAGGTGAGCGCGGCACAGGAGTTCTTGATGACCTTACAGATCGTGGTGGATGTGCTCGTGAAGGGGAATCAGGATCAGCCATATGAAGTAGGCGATCAATGGTTCGAGATGGTGAGCGAAAAGGCTACACCTGCACTACTTGATGCTATTACAAAATTTAGCGCGGGTGAGTGCAAAGATTGGGCTAACATGGTCGGCCTTGCCTACGATTGCCCGCCACCGCAAGATGTGCCGAGCTTGCTGACACATATCGAAATGATTGACCCTTTGGAGTTGCGCCTGCACATGATCGGCTACTACCAGCGACACCTTCGTAAAAACACGCCCCTCGATATCATGCTGCTGGCGGCAGAGGGGAATGAAGAGGCACAGGCACAATTTCTCAAAACGTCACAGCCCGATGATGCCGACTGGCAACAATCCTTGCGTCATATCTTCGCGCTTGATCTGTTGCAAACAAAGCACCAGATACTGGACATCATGGAACAGTGGTACGAGCGCGTCTTCCGCGACATGGAGCCGCAAATCATGTCGATCATCGAACGCGACGCCGAAGCGAAACGTACACTGAAGCAGACGGTGACGACGGAACGCTTGATCGAGCTTGCCACCAACGGCTTCGAGTTCGTCCCGGAGCCGGGGCTGCGTAAAGTGGTGCTCATCCCCAGCTACGTCGAGCGCCCGTGGAACCATATTACAGAGTACCAGGACGCCAAAATTTTCATCTATCCCGTGGCGGATGAGAGTATCGCGGAAGATAGCAGCACGCCACCGGTGCGTCTCGTGCGCCTGTTCAAAGCGCTGGCCGACGATCGCCGCTTGCGCATCCTCAAAAAGCTGACAACCGGCAGCTATACGCTACCAGAACTCGCTGATGACTTTGGCGTAGCAAAGACTACTATGCACCACCACCTGGCCATTCTGCGCTCGGCTGGCCTGGTGCGCGTGCAGTCCGACGAACGGTTGTATAGCCTGCGTCAGAACGGTATGCCCGATATCAGTCAGATGCTCGATACCTATCTGAAAAAGTAGGGGAAAGGAGAACAGTATGCATTCGCTATTCAATCAATCGATAGCAAAGCAGCATATGGAGCAACTTCAACGCGAAGCAGCAGCCGAGCGAAAAGCTGTCCAGCTACGAGCACAGCACTGGCAGGAAGAAAGTCAGGGGAACGTTGGAGTGTACTGGCATTCCCTGAATATTCTGCATCTCTACTGGGTTCGTGTCGTCAGTTTGTTCGGTCGAACGCTCATCATTCACCAGGTAAAATCGGACGCATGGAAATATGAGGAGATCAAGCAGAATCTGAAGGCTACCCTCACTTCAATGCGCGATGTTTACCCCGAATATGATGATCAGTTGATCGAGCAAATTGTGCGGAGATTCGAGGAGCAACTGCTGCACAAATCACGCGGTAGTTGTTAGCATAAGAAGAAAACAAAAGGCGCTGCCCGCCGAATGCCAGGCAGCGCCTTTTGTTTTCTTCTTATGCAGGCACGTACACATGCGCGTTGGGGTCGTAGCGGTACAACGGGTTGCCTTTGTGGTAGCTCAGATTGCCATTGTTGTCGGCGGTGAGCCAGAGGAGCACCTGTGTGCCGGTCGGGAGATGCAGGTTATAGCGCCAGTGATTGAGTCCGCCGGGACTGACAACGCCGAAGAGCCATGCCCCCCCATCGTCATCAATCGTGTTGGGCATGAGTTGGTCGCACGAGAGCGAGTTGTTGTCGTGAATGTTGTCGATCTGAAGATCGCAGGCCCGCAGCGACATACCATTCAGCGAGGCGTTGGAGTCGGCATAGGGATAGTTGTCGAAGCCGGAAACGGACATGCGGGCAAGGGTGGCCTGCGCCCAGACCCAGGAACCAACGCGCACCGGCAGCGCAGTCTGGACAACCAGATTGATTTTCACAGACGGTGCAACTTGCACAACGAGGGTGCAGCCGCCAGAACAATCGACTCCAGTCTGCTGCGTTGGGGCCACGTTGATGAGCGGCGTCGGCAACACCTGCTGCGCTGAGGTCGCGGTAGCCTTGAGTACAACGCCGCCCAGGGCAACCAGTGGATACTGAGGGGCCAGCGTCAGCACCATGCCCGGCTGCAAGGCGTGGCAATCCTGACCGATCACGGCGTCCAGCGCCTTGACC
>DASTKE010000393.1:0-6894 GCA_035716105.1 Ktedonobacteraceae bacterium
CCTGATTATCGGTTGGGCTGGCGGTATGCTCGCTGGCACCTTGATGGTTATCGCGCAGAACTTCGAGTCTTCCGTCTTCCCGCTGTCCCTGGGCGGCTTCACCCTCCCGGTCTACGCCGCAGTGTCCGGCATTGTCGTGAACCTGCTCCTCTGCGTCACGCTCACACCGCTCTTCAAAGGTATGGGTGTTCCCGCTGGCGAGGATGCGACAACACCGGCAGATTACGAAGCGCAGCCGGTACCGGGTCTCGCCCTGCAACCACAGGAACCGGCCCCTGCTCCAACTCCCTCGCCAACACTGGCACCAACGCCCACTCCTCAACTGCCATTCCCACAAAGCAGCCCATACTTTGATACCCGACAGCCAACGCGCCCGCGCTGATCTTGTTTTATATGATGATGGAGGGTTTGTGAATGCCAGAGATGGCTTCACAAACCCAATTCCCCGACCGCCTGGTTTGCCATCCCCAATCGGCCTGGATTATACTGTGTGCATCAAAGAGACCAGATACAAAAACCACATGGGAGAATATCGTGCCAGCAAGACAACAAGCCATTGTCATACATAGCCCACATTCAGGCCGCTCAGAGCAGCTCTCTGAGGCGCTCAAGACATTGCAGCAGGCAGGTGTGGACATCATACAGGTGATCTCCATCGCCGACCTGGATCACCTGCCCCCGCAAGGGGCAATCTGGAAAGAACAGGGAGCGAATGTCGCCATTGCAGCAGGTGGGGATGGACTGGTGGGCGGCGTCACCATGCATATCGCTGAGAGTGATCTCCCTTTAGGCATCATGCCGCTTGGTACATCGAATGATATCGCTCGCACGCTGCGTATCCCACAATACATTCAGGGAGCGGCTGAGGTGATTGCGCAGGGCAACGCGCAAGAGGTGGATATCGGAATGGCACACCCGGCGGAACAGGCTCCGCACCGGGCCAGTAAAAAACCACTGGAACCGGCGCGCACCCGCATTCCTCATCGACTGCACGGCTACTTTGCCCACGCCCTGACTGTGGGCGTTAATGTGCAGTTTGCCCGGCTGGCGACTAACGTTGCGACGCGCCAGCGCTTCGGCAGGTTAACCTACCCCTTCGCGGCGTTAGAGGTGCTAAGAAATCACCGGCCATTGGATGTAGAGCTGCACTTCGAGGGTCTCAGGCTTGCACCGTTGTCAAGTCAGGCGCTCTCACAAGCCGAGCAGGAGTCCCTCTCAACACTCACATGCCGGGCCGTGCAAGTGACAGTTATCAACGCGCCGATCTTCGGTGGCCAGTGGCAGCTTGCCATTCCCGGCGCAAGTATGCATGATCGATTGCTCGACATCGTGGTCATCGAGGACATCGATCCAGCAAACCTCAGCAACGCGGTCGCACGACTCTTCAATCAACCGGTGCCTGCGCAAGCGCAACCAGCCCAACCAGAATCGCTCTGGCACCTGCCACACCCACTGCGCAACCCCGCGGAACTGACGGGCGTTCCCGGCATCCACCACGTGCAGGCGCAGGCAGTCACCATCACCACCAGCATCGACCCGCTCGATGCCACCCTCGATGGCGAGGTACGCGGCCAAACACCCCTGGAAGCCCACGTAGCCGAGCAAAGGCTGAAGGTGCTGGTGCAAAAAGATCAATGAACAATTCATACAACTCTACATGAAAGGACAGAACAATGGCAGACAACAAGCCTCCCGACTTCGATTCGATCAAACAGATTAGTCCCTATGGCGCTGAGTATTGGAGTGCTCGCGAACTCATGCCCCTCCTTGGCTATACCAGAAAGTGGCAGAACTTTGAGGCCGTTATCGGAAAGGCCATGATCGCCTGCACTGAAACGGATAATGTCATCGAGCTCCATTTTACTGACGCCAGTAAAGTGGTCAAACTTGGCTCTGGAGCTGAGCGTGAAGTGAAAGACTACTACCTCTCACGTCTGGCCTGCTACCTCACAGCGCAGAACGGTGATCCACGAAAACCAGAGGTTGCGGCAGCTCAACTTTACTTCGCTATCTCCACCAGGGAAAATGAAATAGCGCATTTGCTCCAGGCGCAAGAAGAACGAATCCGGCTGCGAGAGCGTGTTTCAGAAAACAACAAGGCGCTTTCTGAGGCCGCTGCTCAGTCAGGAGTGCAGTCGCCAAACTTCGGCATATTTCACGATGCAGGTTACAAAGGGCTTTATGGAGGACTCGGCGCGGCGCAGATCAAAGTGTATAAACAGATTCCTCAGCGAGAGGAGCTGCTTGATCGCATGGGCAGAGCCGAACTTGCCGCCAACGATTTCCGTATCACCCAGGCAGAGGAACGGCTGCGTAAAGAGCAGATCATCGGTGAAACCCTGGCGATAGACGTTCACCATGAGGTAGGCAAGAAGGTCCGTAAGGCCATCGAAGATATTGGTGGTACCATGCCAGAGGAACTTCCACCAGAGCCTTCCATCAAGCCTTTGATTGATGCAAGGCAGAGAAAGGTAAAGAAACAGATCAAGCAGCAGGGACAGTCGTCGCTCTTTAATGAATCAACTGAAGATGAAAAGAGCTAGACAGGGAATAGAAAAGTAGAGGAATGAACCATGCGTACAACGACACGTCTGCGCGAATTGTTGGCCGGGCCGGATTTAATTGCGGCACCGGGTGCTTATGACGGCTTGAGCGCACGGCTGATTGCCCAGGCTGGATTTCCGGTGGTGTATATGACGGGCTTTGGAACGGCGGCCAGTGTGCTGGGGCAGCCGGATGTGGGGCTGCTGACCATGAGCGAGATGGTAGCCCGAGCTGCTGCGCTGGCGGCGGTCGTTGGTGATCGTCCGTTGATCGCCGATGCCGATACCGGCTATGGCAATCCCATCAATGTGCGGCGCACTATTCGCGAGTATGAGATGGCTGGAGTGGCGGGCTTGCATATTGAGGACCAGGTTTGGCCGAAGAAATGTGGCCACATGGAGGGAAAGCAGGTCATTCCGATGGAGGAGATGGTGCAAAAAGTGCGCGCCGCCGTTGATGCCCGGCAGGACCCCGATTTTGTAATTATTGCGCGCACGGATGCCAACGCCGTGTATGGTCTTGAGGATGCCATTCGTCGCGGACAGGCGTATCGCGAGGCTGGCGCGGATGTGCTCTTTATCGAAGCTCCGCGCTCTCTGGAAGAGCTGCAAACCATTGCTCGCGCTTTCCCAGATGTGCCATTGCTCTTCAACTGGGCCGAGAGCGACAAAACGCCACCCCTGCCACTGGAAGAGATTCGCGCCCTGGGCTTCAAACTCGTCATCTTCCCCGTCAGCCTGCTTTTCGCAGCTACACAGGCGATGCTGCAACTGCTCGAAGTCTTCAAACAGGGAGAGACATCAACACCATTCCACTCGCAGATGGTCACGTTCTCACAATTCACCGGCCACATCGGCCTGCCGGACATTCAAAAGCTTGAGCGGCAGTATGGCGTCAACCAGTGAGGCAGAACGTTATTGTTTTTAGCCTGCGAAGGGTGTATGATGGAAGTGCTTCAATATATTTTTCGTACCCGAAGCCCCTCTAAAGGCTGATTCGGGTGTTATGAAGAAAGGGGTATTTTCATGGCGGAAAACACATTTCAGAAATCCAGCATTACCCTTGAGGCAGCGGAGCGCATCATCAAAGCTGCCGAAGCGAAGGCCCAGGAGATGGGAAAAGCTATGGTCATCGCCGTGTGCGACGAAGACGGCGTACTCAAGGCGTTCAAGCGCATGGATGGCGCGGCGCTCTTAAGCGTCCAGATTGCCCAGGACAAAGCCTACACGGCGATCAGCTTTGGCGGCATGGCAACCCACGAATGGTTTGATTTCATCAAAAATGATGCTCCCCTGCTGCACGGCATCATCAAGACCGACCGCCTGGTGGTCTTCGGCGGCGGCTACGCGATCAAGACCGATGCTGGCATCATCGGCGGCATCGGCGTCAGCGGCGGCCACTACACCGAGGATATGCAGGTAGCCGAAGCAGGTCTGGCCGGACTGTAACGCCAAACGAGCAGGCGAAGAGCGCAGGTGGCTCGCAGTCGCAAGTCACCTGCGCTCTTCGCTTGCTCGTTTGGCGTTTTTACCCCTTCAGTTGCGCGACTTTTTGTTCGACATCGATGCCCATCAGGTGGGCAAGGTTGCCGCCGAGGATCTTCTTTTTGGCCTGTTTCGTCAGTTGCGGGTAGCCGTAGCCGGTGACGAGGTCTTCCGGCAATTCAAAGTTCCAGAAGGCGTCCAGCGCCCAGCGCGGGTGCCAGATGGGTGTCTCACCGCCGTAGAGAATTTTGTCTTCGCCGCACCAGAACATCAGCTTGCCCATGTTCTCGGCAAAGACACGCGGCGCACGCACGACGAAGTTGAGCGTGGCGGCGATGGAGGCGTAGAGATTTGGATAACGCACCAACTGCCAGCAAACCTCGTCGATGAAGGGCAGACCGACATGGAAGATGATGAAGTTGATATCCGGGAAGTTGGCGGCGGCTCCGTCCATGTCCCAGGTCTGGGTGTGCTCAATCGGCTGCGGACCAAGCGGCACGCCCTTATGCACGCCGATGGTATGCACACCGAGTTCGAGCGCCTTCTCAAAAACGGGATAGGCCACACGCGGGTCATCCATGCGCCAGGGGAACGGCTCACCGTAGTCATAGCGCACATTGTAGAACTTGAAGGCTTTAGCTCCATACTCCTTGACCTGGCGCTCCATCAGATCGAGCGCCTTCTTGCCCTCAAGGGGATTGACGCTGCCCCAGAAGATGGCGCGGTCAGGATATTTCTGCGCCATGGCCGCGCACTTCTCCCATTGTGACAGACCATCATAGAAGAGATCGGTCAGGGGCAACGGTTGGGCCACGATCATATCTGTACCCGACTCCTCGAAAACCATCTGCGCAATCTCGTCGATGCTCCACTCGCGCAGGAACTCTTCCGGCCCCAGCACCCGCTCTCCGGGAGGAGTGAGCACCTGATGAAAGGCGTAGAGGTGATCGATGAACATCTGTCCGGGCTTGCCGAAGGCGTTTCTCTTATCAAAATTGAAGACGTGGCAGACACAGTCAAAGACAAAGGCGTCATTGTCCAGCATGGTGTACTCCTTTCGGATCATGAAATAGCGTTCTCGGCGGTTTGGGCTTGAGTCTGGGCCTCGTTCTGGGCTTCACGCTCGAGGCGGCGCTGGCGTAGCGGCAAGAGTTGCGCCATCGGCAAAGAGAGCTTGGCGCGCGCGCTCTCGGTCATGCGCTCCGGCGTCCAGACAGTGTTCCAGACGATGCGCGTCTCGACCTCGCCAATGCCCTCGATAGCGCCGACCTCGTAATCAATCATTTGCAGCAAATGGGTCGAGAAGGGACACCAACCGGAGGTGAGCAGGAGATCGACGCGCACATCGCAACCGTTCTCCGCCACCTGTACGTCACTAATCAGACCCAACTCGATGACGCTCACCGAGCGTTCTTTGCAACAGGGGTCGTAGCAGGTTTTCAGCACCTCGTACACCTGCTCAGGAGTAATGCGCGATTCCTTCCCGTCGGACAAGAGAAACTCCTTCCTCGCTCCGTACACCCGATGGACAACCGGGCGCGACCAATATCCAGCCAGCACACAGCCAATCAACGGAGCGCTACTATCCGCAAATAACTACACTGCCTCATGTTACGAGGGACAACACACGAACTGGAAAAAGGCCGGAGCAACATTAATGATGGATAGCCGGTAAACGCAATTCGGCACGAGCATGGTTGGCCGCACGAGTGACCTGCACCACCAACCATTCGTGCCGCTTACAGAGGGCATCGGGCGCAAATGAGATGCCAAGCGCGGCTACGACATGCCCACGCGGCGCAAAGACCGGAACGGCGATGCAGCAGATATCGGATGTGAACTCCTCGCGGTCGATGCTGTAGCCCTGCCGCACAATGTCGTTCAGCTCATCGATAAAACGGGAACGCTGGACAATCGTGTTGGGACCAAAGGGGATCAGCGGATGAACATCCAGGTAGCGGTCGACGAAGGCGGGGTCGCTATAGGCCAGTAATATCTTGCCGAGCGCGTGCGAATGGGCCTGGCCGCGATAGCCAACGTAGAGGTTTGTTACCTTAGGTGCCTGCGGTGCCTCGACAATCGCCTGCAGTTCCACCTCTCCATAGCGCCAGCAGGCCATATAGGAGGGTTCCTGTGTCTGCGCCGTGAGGCTATAGAGAATGGAACGCAAGCGGTTGACCAGTGAGGCGGGAGTAAAAGAGGCCGACCAGAGATCCTCATCCAGCGAGGAGGCCGGTTCCTGCTTTGCCAGACCCTGTACAAAGGCGTTATTCAAATACGGAATCTGAGGACCCAGTAAATACACCTGGCTGCTGGGGTGGCGATCAAGATATTCGTCCGCTACCAGCGTATTGAGGATATGATAGCAGGTGCTGATATTCATGCTCAGCGCCTTGCTAACCTCACGGGCCGATAGACCTTCCGGGTGTTCAGCAATGAGACTGAGTACCCGCAACGCACGCTGTACCGAATGCAACAGGTCGCCTTTTTCGCCAGGAAGAAGAGATGAGTAACACTCTGTCGAAAGCTGTTTCGCCATCGAAAGCTACCCCCTTTGAACTGAAAAGAGAGCACGGCTCAGCAACAGTACGCACAATAGCAAGTATACTAACAAGCTGGTTAAACTACAAGGGCAGCATTTCTGTAGACGAAATAGAAAAATCTACTTTCTAACCTCTTTGGCATCTCTCTCTTGCATTTCCCGCATCCATTGTCCTCTGC
The DNA here is from genome assembly GCA_035716105.1 of Ktedonobacteraceae bacterium. Taxonomy (GTDB): domain Bacteria; phylum Chloroflexota; class Ktedonobacteria; order Ktedonobacterales; family Ktedonobacteraceae; genus CADDYT01. The sequence goes on from DASTKE010000393.1 coordinate 6,750, forward strand.
TTGCCAGGAAAGTGTCGCGGTCGTTGAGGTGAGGAAACGGTTTGTCGACCGGGAACTCGACTTTCAGAAATGCGCACAGGGGTTCCCAGCCCTCTTTCACATTGTAGACAAGCAGGTTCGCAGGCGAAACATACTGCTTCACCTC
>DASTKE010000394.1:0-3217 GCA_035716105.1 Ktedonobacteraceae bacterium
CCACTGTCCGTTTCTTCCTTGTTATCTCTAGGAGGATAAAGGGAGTTACATCAAAGCGTGTATCTTTATACTTCTTTACAGATAAGGCGTAGTACATCGTAGCTGCTTTCTTGTATTGCTCTCATCTCTTGTGTAATGTCCTTCTCAGGGCAATGCCATAAAAAACCGGTCCGGACATGTCATTCTGAGCGCAGCGAAGAATCTCAAGCGGACAGCGGATCACGATGGCGAGCGAGGGATTCTTCGCTGCGCTCAGAATGACATGCGAGAGGGTCTTTTTCATGGCAAGGGGTACGGTATGGGCAAGCTGGTGATGGTCATTGACGATTCGCTAACCGTGCGGAAAATTCTGGAAGTGATGCTAAAACGCGAGGGCATCGAGGTGATGACGTACCCTGATGGGGTCGAGGCTTTGCGCACACTCAAGGCGCAGCCACAGCTCACGCCCGCCGTCATCTTCATCGACATCTGTATGCCGCAGATGGATGGCTATACCGTGCTCCGCTTGCTGCGTACCAACTCGCGCTTTGACTCGACGCTGATTGTGATGCTTTCCAAACGCGATAGTGTGATGGATCGCCTCAAGGGTCGCCTGGCAGGGGCCACAGTCTACATGACGAAACCCTTCAAGACAACGGATATCCTCTCCGTTGTGATTCCGCATCTCTTCAACTTTGTCGCAGACAGCGAGGGGAAGAGAAGAAATACGGAACCACTGGCGCAATTGGAAACGAACGGGAGTATGTCCTTGCTCGATTACGCGGCATACTCCACAACTCAGGCAGCGCAGGCAAAACAGTCCGCGTATATCGAGCAGTCAGCATAAAACAACACGGCTCTACGTCTTTAGGGGCTTCCGTAGGGGCGATGCCTTGTGCTCGTCCGCCTGCTTTGATGGCAGCTCACACACGGGCGAGCACAAGGCATCGCCCCTACAGTCGAGTTGAGAGGAGGTACAGGAATGTACGCGAGAACACCTTGCATTCTGGTCGTTGGCAGCACCGGTTCGCTGTTTCGTCATCTACGGCAGGCGCTGCGCGAAGAGGGCTACGATCTCTTGAGAGCGGTCTCGTATTCACGCGGTGTGGCGATGGCCCATAGCTATCGACCGGACCTCATCGTGCTTGACATGGATATCTCCGGCACGCTCAGTGGCTTCGACTTCTGCACACTGGTGCGCCAGTCGCTGTCAACGCCGATGCTCGCTGTTTCGGCAGTAGATGATGTGCGGCAGAAAGTGCGTGCGCTGGATGAGGGCGCGGACGACTATGTGACCGAACCCTGGAGCATGGATGAACTGCTGGCCCGTGTGCGCGCCTTGCTCAGACGTGGCTACTCCTCGCGCATGCCTTCGCTGGACGAAACCATTCTCTACAGCTATGACCGGACAGTACGTATGGATATCGCCCGGCAGCAGGTCTATGTCGACGAAGAACCCATCTATCTCACGCCCAAAGAATTTCACCTGCTCTACCTCCTGCTGCTCCACGCGGGGAAAGTGCTGACGCATCGTTTTCTGCTGCAACAGGTGTGGGGCGAGGGATACAGCCAGGAATCGGGCTACCTGCGCGTATGTATCTGCCAGCTACGCAAGAAAATCACACACGATTTCATCCTCACTCAGGCCAGCGTCGGCTATCTCTTTTACGATGGACAGGAGAGAGCCAGATACGGTAATCCCGGTCGCCAGCAGGCCGTAAAGCTGCCAGGGGAGGCGCTGCACCTTGCTCCAGCCTTCCAGAGAGAGGCGATATGAGCGGCAATTGGGCGCTACATAAGACAATAGTATAAGACAGGAAAAGACAGGATGATATATAGAGAAAATGAGGCCGCAAAGTACTATTGCGAGCGACAAAACCGACAAAATCCTGAAGAAAACAAAAAAGGCCACTAATATGAGCAGTAGCAGCAAATACGGAACGTTTCTCTTAGCAGAAAGCATGTGGCTGTGAGGAAAAGAAGATATGTATGTGTAGACCAGGCTAGCCGCCAGGAAGGGAAGTAATACGATTATGGCAACCACTCGGCCAACAGAAGTGCATCCTCCACGCCTGCCAGCCGGTATTCTTGCCGTCGGACCACAGTTTCCGCTGTCCACCGGCTACTACTGGATCGGCCAGGCAGCGACCCGCCCGCAAGAAGAGCGCATCGGAGGCATCGTGATCTACAACGATGACGAATGCCATTTTCTCTACGCACAGGATGCTCTCTCCATCCTGTATTTCCTTCGTTCGCTTGAGGAAACATTACTGCACCAGACAGGATTGGCCTTTCCCCAGGAATAGCCGAGGGAGGAGGCCATTGCCAGGCGCTCACGAGCAACGCCCGCCTGGCAATGGTCTCCTTCTCACTCATTTCATCGAAGCTTTTGACGGTGCGAGTACAGGTGCCGTTACAGCCAGCTACTCGAGTGCTTCAGCGTCAATGGAGCTGTCGCACGAATATCCCGCGATGATGCGCCAACCAGCACGTCAAACTCCCCGGCCTCGGCCACCCACTGGTGCGAGCGGTCATCGTAGTAGGCCAATTCGGAGCGCCCGATAGAGAGCGTTACCGTCTTGCTCTCGCCCGGCTCAAGCTGAACCTTCGCGAAGCCCTTCAGTTCTTTCTCAGGGCGTTGCAGCCGCGCCTTTCGGTCTCGCACGTACAGCTGCACCACTTCTTTGCCCGCACGCGGCCCCGTGTTGGTAACATCGACCGAGACCTGCAACGTGTCGTCCGGGCCGATCTCCTGCGCGCTTAGCCGCGGGGGACCATAGCTGAACGTCGTGTAGGAGAGGCCAAAGCCAAAGGGGAACAGCGGTGCGACCCGTTTCTTGTCGTAGTAGCGATAACCGACGAAGATGCCTTCTCCGTAGTAGACCTTGCCGTTTTCGCCCGGAAAGTTGAGGTAGGCCGGGTTATCTTCCACGCGCACCGGGAAGGTCTGTGGCAGTTTCCCGGAAGGGGTCACATCGCCAAAGAGCACGTCGGCAATGCCATTGCCGCATTCCTGACCGGGGTACCAGGCCTGGATGACCGCCGCCACCTGATTGAGCCAGGGCATAGTGATGGGTGATCCCGTGTTGAGCACGACAATCGTGCGCGAGTTGGCCGCTGCCACCCGCTCAACCAGTTCATTCTGTTGGCCCGGCAGTTCCATATCTGGCCGGTCAAAGCCTTCGCTCTGCCACTCACCGCCGAAGCCGACGCAGACGATGGCAACATCTGAATCCGC
>DASTKE010000395.1:0-3778 GCA_035716105.1 Ktedonobacteraceae bacterium
TATGGAACAGCAGGATGCGTGTTACGTCAGCGCCATCGATGTTGACTATGATGATACTGCATGGCAGCTTGCGGTAACGAGGGGGGCAGTGTTGGGCGAGATGCAACAGGCGCATCTGATAGGAGCATAATGAGGATACAGGGAAGGGACAGATGCGACCTTCAGTTTGCCATGAAAAAGAGCCTCTGGCATGTCATTCTGAGCGCAGCGAAGAATCTTTGGCAACCCACCGCTCGACCAAGCTGATTGGAGATTCTTCGCTGCGCTCAGAATGACACGTTTGAGCCAGTTTTTTATGGCAAGAAGTGTGATCTCACGGATGCGCTCAAGCAGGTGCCGCAGGAGGATTGGAACGCGCAGATGAGCCGCCGTCAGAAGGAACACGAGGGCGAGACACTGATCTGGCTTGAGGGCCGTTCGGAACCAAGCTATGTCATTCAGGACTGAGATGGCTCAGTTCTCCCTCTGATCCGGTCTGGCGGCATGACTTCCCTGGCAAAAGTCAGAGTGCGCAACAGATGTATCCTTTTCCCATACGTTGTTGGCGGCCCATCAGGCGCGTGCGTAGTGCATGAGAACCACGCCTGTTGGCAGTGGCCGCGCTTCGATCAGGCGCAAGGGAATGCGGTGTCCTTGAGGAAAAAACTTTTTGCCATTGCCCCGAAAAACTGCATATTTAGGCCTGCGGAGGAGCTAGCAGCAGACCTCTGATTACTTTGCCGTCGGCATTTTTGGGTAGCTCGGAAAGAAACTCGATCTGCTGCGGCACCTGGTCGTCCTCAAGGCGCTGGCGGGCGTAGGCCAGGAGTTCGTCGGCGGTCAGGCGCTGGCGGCGTTTGACGACTACAAAAGCTTTGATGAGCGGAGTTGCGGGAAGACTGAGTGCGCCTGTCGGTTTACCTCCCTCCCTTTCGACCGGTGCCAGCATACTCACCACTGCCACCTCAAGGACTTTGGGGTGTTCGTAGAGAACCTCCTCCACTTCGCGGGGGTAGATCAACCGGGATACGGAAAACAGCAGGTTCTCCCGGCGGTCAATGAAAGTAAAGAAGCCGTCCTCGTCCATCTGCGCCACATCGCCTGTGCGCAGCCAGCCATCGCATACCGTTTGAGCCGTCTTTTCCTGCGCCTGCCAGTAGCCCTGCATGATCTGTGGCCCGCGAACCTGCAACTCTCCCACGCCTCCCGCTGGCAGGATATCGCCCGTCTCCAGGTCGACAATGCGTGCGTTCGTGCCGGGCAGGGGCAGGCCGATACTGCCTGCGTTCCGCTCCCCTTTATAAGGGTGGGCATGGGTTACTGGGGAAGCCTCCGTCAGAGTGTAGGCCTCGACCAGGTGGCCGCGGGTCAGCTTCTCGAACGCCTCTTGCGCCTCTATGGATAGCGGAGCCGAACTGCTGATACAGACGCGAATGGCCGAGACGTTGTAGCTGCGCACGTCGGGAACGTTGGCCATGTCGAGCAGGAGACCCGGATAGCCGATGAGCATTCCCGGCTTGGAGCGCTTTATCGACTCAAGCACGGCCTCTGTCTGTACGGTTGGCATCAGCAGCAACGCGCCGGAGAGGGCCGCGGCCACATTCAACCCGGCGGTGATGCCGTAAATATGCGAGAGGGGGAACAGCGAGAGGATGAGTTCGTGTCCCCGCGAAGCATCGGTCATCCAGTGGCGGAGTTGAACCGCGTTGGCCACCAGATTGCCATGCGAGAGCATGACCCCTTTAGGAAGGCCGGTCGTTCCTGCCGTGTACTGGATAAGGGCCAGGTCGCTCGCACTCGTCCCACTCTCAATCGGGGCGTCAGCCTGGTGCCGGAGTATGTGCCGAAACGAGGAGATGCGAACCGCGGACCGTCTGGAAAGAGAGGCAGTCCTCGCGCCGGTGCGAGAGCCTCGTGCCAGCAAGGGGGGACGCAGCGCCTGAGCGAAGGAATGGCCCTTGATGAGGTCAAGCAGCCCGTCGCCTGGGTGCCAGGAGAGGTACTCGCGCTCGTCGGTGAAGATCAGCTCTCTCACATCTGTATCGACGCACACGCGCCCGGCCATCTCTTGCAGCGAGGCCAGCGTGAGCAGAACGCTGGCCCCGCAGTCTCGCAGTTGCCGGTGCAGTTCCTCTTCCGGCAAAAGGGGACTTCCCGGAACCGCGACGGCCCCGGCCTTGAGGACGCCATACAGGGCGATCGCGCACTGCGGGATGCTCGGCAGGACAATGGCCACACGTTCGCTCGCTTTGATGTCCAGGGCGCGCAGGGCATGAGCAAAACGCCAGCTTGCACGGTCAAGCTCGCGGTAGCGAAGCTGGTGATCGAAGAAGAGGAGGGCGGGACGCTCTGGAAAGGCGGCGGCGCTGGTAATGAGCAGTTCGTGCAGGAGCTGTCCGGGTGGTGGAAGCTGGGTCGGAACCCCGCTCTCATAGTGCGCGAGCCAGGGCATGTCGCTGTGCTGCGCCGCGAAGGAAACCCGGCGCGTAAGACGCTGCAAGAGGCTTCGCGGCTTCCTGACAGCGCCTTTGCCCTTTTGCGCCTCCGGTTGTTGTCGCTCCAGAAAGGCGTCGATGGCCCGATTGACGGCGTCGGGCCGCTCAAGCTGCACCAGATGCGCGGAGACCGGGATGTCGACCAGTTGCGCGCCTGGATTGCAACGCAGGACATCTTCATATTGTTTGCGCCGGAAAACCCGGTCGCGGTAGCCGAGCAGGACAAGGGTGGGAACCGCGAATGGCGGCATATGCCAGCCGGACATGATGCCTTCCATGATTCCTTTCAGAGTTCGCTGTGGGGCAAAGAGCGCGATGCCCAGCTTTTTTGCCGCGAAGCTAAAGAGGGGATCAGGGACGTGCAGCAGTCTGCCCAGCAGCGGGATCATGCTGAAGTGTGTGGCGACGCCGATCAACACCAGGCTGCGAACCCGTTCAGGGTGACGAACCACAAATTCAGTGGCAATGGCCCCGCCAAAGGAGTGCGCGATGAGATGAACCGGTTCCTGAACGTGCAATGCCTCGAGAACGATCTCCACGTCAGAGACAAAGCTCTCCATCGTATACGCCGGACCGGGAGGATCTTCGCTTAATCCATGTCCACGCAAGTTGGGGGCGATGAGGCGCATACTCTGCGCGAAGAAGCGCAACTGGTAGAGCCATTGCGAAACGTCGCCGCCAAAGCCGTGTACGAAGAGAACTGTCTGCGTGGCTCCTTCGGGCCGGATGTCGATCACACTGATGCGCCGGGGATGCTGGCTCCCACGTACCGGCGCAAAAACCGTGCGGCGGTAAACGTCGATATCAAGTGCCATCGGGTGCGTACCTCCCCTGGAGAAAGGTCTGGGCATGGCTGCTGCCACCACCGGCAAAAAGACGTGCGGGCAACGCCAGCAGTTAGAAGCATCTTACCACCACCAGCGGGAAATAGCCACTTGCTCCATCTACCTTGCAGGGCTTTTCGAAAGTCAGAGGCGTCTAACAAGCAGACGGAGAGCTTGCTCAGGAGCGGCAGCAAAGCGACGCCGCTGCGAGGAGACATTGTGGACGCCAGGCAAATCCATCAAGGCGAAGACGGTACTATTGAGCAAGGCGAGGACTTCGGGAACGTGTCGGGTTCGCAGCTGCGAATGATCTTCGCCTAAGGTGGCATCGCGTCGCCAATGGCCGCGATTCTCAATGGCCCAATGCGCTCTGATGAAGGCAGCGAGCGGTGAGGCATCGGCTGGTGCAGGCGTCAGGCTCGTAATGGCGTACTCCACTTCTTGACTCCTCTGTCCTTTCCTCGTCGTGGTGCCCTCGAT
>DASTKE010000396.1:0-6076 GCA_035716105.1 Ktedonobacteraceae bacterium
GATGCATCGCTTTTTTGTTGATCCCGAATTATTGAAGGGCGCGGAAACCATTCTGCTGCCCGATAAGCTCGCGCACCAGATGCGGGATGTCCTGCACCTGGCGGGAGGTGAGCAACTGGTTCTGCTGGACAATAGCGGCGAGGAGGTTATGGCGGAAGTGGTGAAAAGCAGCCGCGCCGGTGTGCAGGTGCAGCTATTGGAGCGGCATGTGGGCAGGCAGGAACCGGCAGTGCGGATTGTACTCTGTCAGGGGCTGCTCAAGTCTGCGCGGTTCGAGTGGATTCTGGAAAAGGGGACGGAACTGGGCGTATCAACCTTCGCCCCGATTCTTTGTCGCCGCTCAATGGCGGGTCTGGAAGAGGCTGGTTCGGTGAAGATACAGCGCTGGCAGCGCATTCTCCAGGAAGCTGCCGAGCAATGCGGACGTTCGCTTATCCCCACGCTGGCTCCCATTCGCCCCTTCATGCACGCGCTCAACGATCTTCCCCCCGGCGCGCTGGCCCTCATCCCCTGGGAAGAGGAACACGGCAGGAGCTTGCGCGAAGCCATCGCTGCTGTCCCTACTGACCACGAGCAGCCACTGACCGTCGTGTTGTTTATCGGGCCGGAGGGTGGCTTGACGGCGGAAGAGGTGAAGCTGGCGCAGCGACATGGCGTGCAGCCAGTCTCGCTGGGGCCGCGCATCCTGCGAGCGGAGACGGCGGCGCTGGCAGCAGTGGCGAACGTGATGTACCAACTGGAACCGCAAGTCCATGTTGATTGACCACACGCTCGCTTCGTGCTATGATAATGCGACCATGACCCCGAAACAGACAATTGGCGGCGAGAAATGAAGCATGAATGAAGTGGTGCCCGGCATATTACAGCGTTTGCGAGCCGTAGATATCATTCGCATGGCAGGATTACAGGTGGCGTCGTTGGGGCAGGAGTACGCACGCAAAGGCTCGGTACAGGCAACGAAACGCCAGGGAGCGCGACTGCTCGGCATCGTTGTCGGTTCGTCTGTGACTCGTGGTACAGGGGTAACAGCGACGGAAGAGCAGGAAGCACAGGGAGCGGAGCACTCCCACCATGTCGTTGAAATAGAATTGCAAAATGCCAATCTGTGGATAGCAAACTGTACCTGTCGTCCGACCGGTTATCCATCACCAACCTCTCCCGGTATGATATGCCAGCACGCGGCTGCCCTGCTCTATCAATGGCTGGCGCATCCCTCGACGTTTGGAATAGCCCCCTCGAATGCTCCATTTGCATTGTCAGCAGCGCCACTTGAGCAGGATGATATTGATACTATAGGATTGGAACAGCGTGTTGGAGAGGGCAGAATGAGTCTGCAAGCGCCGGCAAAGCCTCAACGCCTGGCGCAGGTGGGGGCGCTTGCTGCGCGAGGGATGGCGGCATTGTATACACACAACACAGTGGAATTGCTGGGGCAACTGGGACTGGGCGACCTGCGTATGCTGGCGCGGGAATATGATGTGACCTCGAATGGCATGAGCAGGCAGCAACTGGTGGAGACCGTGCTGGACGCGCTGCGACAGCCGGAGGCGGTGCGCCGTGTGGCCGCGACGTTGGAGAAACTGCCACGCCAGTTGCTGGCGACGCTGACGCTGGCAGGTGGCTTTCTCACTGATGACGACCTGCATGGCCTCATCGAGCGTTTCCAGCTTGGGCAGATTGACCAGGTACAGACCCTGCTGACTACCCTTCAGAGCAAGGGTCTGCTGCTGCGCACCTCTTTCACCGGCATCGCGCTGCCGCGTATAGGTTCCTTGCCCGAAGGCGGCTGGTATGTGCCTCTAGAGGTGCGTACAGCCCTGCGTGTGATGGTGCCTGTAACCGCATTTGATGTACGACAAAAGGAGAGCGGCGAAGGGACGAGCGCGCCGGAACTGCGCAGGAGCCAGCCCTATCGCTTGCTGGCTGACCTTCTGCTGGTGGCGCGTACACTCGACGGCTACCAGTCCAGGTACGAGGATGAGCGAGATGGAGGCGTGCGGGTGCCTGAATCTGGTATGCGGCGTCCTACCGTCCCACTATCTCCCGTCGGTTCCACGATTCCTGTCCCCAGCGGGCGACCGTCTCCGGCGTCGTTAGACGTTGTGCAGGCGGAACTGCCCATTTCGCAAGGGTTTGCGCGCTTTGCCGTGCGTCTCCTGCGCGTGGCCGATATCTTACATAAAGATGACGGTGGAACGCCCTACCTGCGCGCCTTACCCGGCTCCGCGCAATTGCTGCTGGGTCCCAATGCTTCAATGGTGGCCAGGGACCTGTTTGAACTCTGGTTGACCCACGCGGACTATGAAGAACTCTTTGATCTGCAAGAGGAGGGGCTGCGCGTATGTTGCCGCAGCACACCGCTGAATCATCCCGTGCTGCGACCCGGCGAATTGGAGGCTGAGAACAGCGAGGCGCGGCAGTGGCTCGTTGCCTTGCTGTCCCAGGCACCGCTTAATCGCTGGATCAGCTTTGCCGCCTTTGCCCGCTTTATCTATCGCCTGAATCCCTGGTTTTTGCAGCGCCGCCAGCGTCTCTATGCCTCTCCTCACTGGTGGATCGAACACGAGGAGGGCAGTCCCTTGCAGCCGCTGCAATCGAGTGACTGGCAGCAGGCGGAGGGTCGCTACCTGGCACGCCTTTTGCAGGGACCGCTCAACTGGTGGGGAGTCTGCGACCTGGCGCTCTCGGCGAATGGTCGACTGCTCGCCTTTCGCCTCACCCCCCTCGCGGGCTGGCTCTTCAACGGCATTCCGGTTGATGAACAGAACGTACTTGAGCAAGATACGGGCGAGGAGGCTGAACGTGGAGAAGATGGACAAACTCGCGCCCCGCTAGAGGTGTTGGAAAGCGGCGAAATCCTGCTTGCCTGCAATACACAGACATGGCCGCTCATCGAACGAGTAGAGGCTTTCGCGGAAGTGGCGGGTGTGCGTTCTGGTCGCCTCTGCTACCGCCTGTCTCCCACTGCTCTCAGTGATGCGTTAAGTAAAGGGCAGCGCCCTGATGCCCTGCTCAGCCTCTTACGGCAACTGTCGCTGCAAGAAGGCTCTGACGATCCATTGGCACGCCTGCTGGCGCGGCTTGAACGCTGGATTGCCAGCTACGGGCGCGTGCGTCTCTACAGTGACGCGGCTCTGTTGGAGGTCGCGGATGGTCTGGTGATGCGAGAATTGCAGGCGACGACCTCACTGGACGAGCAGGTGCTGCGTCCGCTGTCCCCCACGCTCTTCTTACTGAGGAAGCAGGGGGCGGAGCGCATGTTGGAAGACCTGAAACGACGCGGGCAAACGCCCCTATTGCATGGAGAGGAATGGGATGGAGCAGAGCGATCTTGACTTGTTACAAACTGTGCCGCCCTATCATCTGCAAGGAGTGGCGAGAACACGCCGCTTGCCGCTTGCTATGAAGGGACTTGCCAGTCTATCAGCCTCAACATCCACCTTGACGGCCAACGAGGTGGTGGAGGTCGCTCCCCATATCTTCAACACGGCCAGCATTCAGGAGGCGCTGCGCAGCCTGGATGATCTGGAGACGACGATTTTACGAGAACTGGTAGCCTGTGGTGGGCGCGCAAACAGCCGCGACCTCGCGCTCTATTTGACCAGTAGCGACGGGCCTGGCACGGACAGAGAAGCCAGCATCCCTCCATCGGGTATGTCCACTATTGCTTCCCTGGGTGAGCCAGCAAAGATGCTCTATCCCACGCCGCACCCTCATGGGCCATTTGAGCTTGCGCTGCGCCGCCTGCTGCTGCTTGGCCTGATCTTCTGGGGCAAGCAGACCAGCTTTGCCGGTCGCGACTATGCCAGTGGCGTCTATGATGGCGTGCTGATCGTCCCCGTCACGGTGCGAGAGGCGGTACGCGAAGCATGGCCAGCAACTGAGCCGCTGCAGGATGAAGGCGAAGAGATCGCTGTTGGTGAAGGTATACGCGCTCTCCAACGCACGCTCTATCTCTACTGGTCGCTGGTGGCATCGATGCGCGACGGCTTGTCCCTGCTCAATAGCAATCTGCTCTCGCGCCCGGCGCTGCGGCAGGTGATCGATCAGCTTCAGCCGAAATCATCGCTTGAGCAGATACGCTCGGAGACAGATGTTCCCAGGCTGCTTTTCATTCGCTTGCTGCTCATGGAACTGGGTTTGTTGCGCGTGCAGCAGGGGACAGTGCGTGCCGCGCCCGCCGAAGCGTATTTTGCGCTGCCATTACTGGAGCGAGCGCGGCGCTGCTACCGCCTGTGGTTGGAGACACCGTTCTGGAATGAGATGGCGACCTTGCCGGAGGTGGTGGTGCGTCCCGGTCCGGCCCCGCTTGAGCCAGCCCATGAAGAGATTATCCAGGCTCGCCACACGATTATCGAGCGCCTGCAACACGAGCCAGTTGACTCCTGGCTGGATGTCTCAGCCTTTATCGCGCACACCAAGCTCTACGCGCCTTCGCTGCTCTTTCCGCGCAAATATGGGCCGCGTGCCGAGCGCTATTCGGTGGGCAGCAACCCCTACGACTGGGATTTCCGCCTGCGACACGGCTGGCTCACGCCGCGCGAGGGCTGGTACATGGTCGAAGGCGGCTTCATTCGCACCCTGCTCTCCGGGCCGTTGTCCTGGCTCGGCCTGGTCGATATCAACAACGATGGCAGGCGCACCACCTTCCGTTTGCTGCCAGACACGCGCCTGATTACCAGCGATACTCCCCGCGAGGTGGCGGAAATGCCCTGGGGACGCCTGATCGTGCAGCCCAACTTTGATCTCATGGCGATGGCTCCCGTCTCAGAGACGTTGCTGGCTCAATTAGATCGTTTCGCCGAGCGCCTGCGCCTCGAACACATCGCCCACTATCGCCTGACGAAGCAGAGTGTGACCCGCGCTATCCAGACGGGCCTGCACGCCGCGACGATTCAACAGACCCTGGAACAGGCTGCCGGGAGTGACATTCCCCAGAACGTACAATATTCGCTGGTGGAGTGGGAGCGGCAGGCGCGGCGCGTCGAACTCTGGCCGCGTGCGACCCTGCTGGAAGTGGATCAGCCAGCCCTACTCGACTCGCTCTATGACGACGAGAAGACGCGCTCCCTGCTCGGTCGCCGCCTCTCGCCCGTGTTGGCCGAGGTGATGGCGCGTTCTCTCCCCGTGCTCCAACAGGCGCTCTGGCAGCGCGACTACCTGCCCACGCTGACGCCCGCACCCGCGCACGACAGCCTGCTGGCAAGCAGCCCCCTGGCAACCCGCGAACCCCAGTGGCACCTGCGCGACGATGGCCTTCTACAGCCGCTCTACCCCGTCCTCGACCTCTACCTCGCCACCGAAGTCGAGCGCATCAGCACCCTCCACGAAGAAACCGGCTGGCGACAAATCACCCCGGCCTCGATGCAAGCTGCGCGAGAGGCTGGCATCCCCCTCGACACCATCACTCGCTTCCTGCAACACTACTGCGAGGGCGGCGTCCCCGCCTCCTTCCTGATTCGCCTCAAGCTCTGGGGTGGTGGCTACACCGGCCAGCAGAGCATCTCCGTAGAACCCGCCCCCCTGCTGCGCCTCTCTGCCCAGGTGCTGCAAGACATCCAATCCGACGAAGCCCTGCGCCCCCTGCTCGGCACCGAACTCCCCCCCCATTCCCGCCTCGTCCGCATCCCCCCCGAACACCTCGAACAAGTGGTAGAGCTCTTGAAAGAGCGTGGTTTTGAGGTAGAATAACCTCCTCATTCGCATTTCGATAGTGTATAATTGCTCTATCAAGATATTTGAAGTTGCTGTCCATGTGGCAGTAGCTAAAGGAGTGTGTAGTGCCGACAGTATTGCGGGTTGATGGATATCGTTTTTTCTTTTACAGTAACGAGGGGAATGAGCCGCCGCATATTCATGTGCAGAAGGCAGAAAAATACGCCAAGTTCTGGTTGAAGCCTATTCAAATGGCTGAAGCCGTCGACTTTACCAGCAGAGAATTGCGTCACGTACAAAATATTATTGCTGAGCATTCGCAGACACTTTTGGAGGCATGGTATGAGCATTTTACACAATAGAACTGCACAGGCAACGCAAGTCTACTTTGAGAATGAGCGTATGTACGTGCGCCTCTCTG
>DASTKE010000397.1:0-9867 GCA_035716105.1 Ktedonobacteraceae bacterium
CTCTCGGTCACGCAACTTCGCACGAGTTGTAGCAGGGGATTCTTCAGTTCTTCCAGGATATCCTGATCGATCTCCACCGTTTCTCCCGCTATCTCAAAGCTCACATCTCGCGACTGCGCGCGGGCGCTCATCAGCACGGCCCGCTGCAGGCGCGACAACAACACGCTCAGCGGTGTCAGACGCAGCAGCAGGGTATCGCTGCGTACGTTAGCGGCCTCCGTTTTGTGCTTTTGCAAGATCGCGTGCAGGCCGGCAAAGGCGAGGCGCAGTTGTGAGGCGGCGGTGACGATATCGGCGATGGCCTCGCTAATCTGCTGTGCCAGCACCTCGCTCTCTGTATAATGCTCGATCTCCAGTTCATCCCAGAGCGCGGTGCCGGAACTGGATTTTCCCGCCAGCGAGCGTAATCTGTTGTGGTGTTGATACAGGTGGCCGGTGCGTGCCGTAGCCTCGTTGAGAATGCGAGCAACCAGCGATGACGCGGGCAATTCATGGCCGGGTGCCAGCGGCAGCGGTCTTTCGTTCTGCGGGGTCAGAGTGACGGTGGAGATAATGGTTTCTAAGTGGCGCAGGCGCGCCTGGGCGGCTTGCAGTTCCTTCATGGCCACCTCGACCTGGGCCTGTGCCTGCTCCAGTGGTGCCTGTAGCTCCCCCAACTGCTCCGAGTGTTGCAGCAGTTGCTCGAAGCGCCGCGTATCAACTCGAATAGATGGGGAGAGAAACGAAGGCTCTTCAACGGTATGGGCAGGCTTACGAACGGCAACATGTTCCGGGGAAGATGGTGACGCTTCGGAAGGCACGGGATGATCCATGCCGGCACGCTGTGCAGGAGCATTCGCGCCGCTGGCCGTCACCTCGATGCCTAGCGCTTTGTACTCGGTCTCAAGTTCTTCGAGTGCGTCGGGATGCTCCTGCCGGTCGACGATCAAGCCGTCCAGTGTCACCTCAAGCGCGATCACAGCATGAACCAGCGCCTGCTGGCCGATGAGCAGGTCGACCGTGCCATTGATGACGAGGCGGGAGATGGCCTCAATATGATAGGCGATAGTGGACATGGCGAAGCAGCCAACGGCACCAGCCGTACCTTTGATTTTGTGCGCGATACGCTGCAACGCGGTAAAGCGCGCCACATCCAGGGTCTCGTCCTCTTCGGCCTGGCGCAGTGTCCGGCGCAGCAGGCGGATATCCTCGTCCGCCTCAAAAGCAAAGACAGAGAGCATGTCTTCCAGGAAATCCTCATCAGAGGAATTGAGAAGAATCGGCTCAGAGACTTTTGCTTCCACCGCTGCCGGTGAAGGTAGTTCTGCTTCCTGTGAAGCCGCGAGGAGCAGATTGAGGTCATTGAGGTTAGCAGGGTCAACCTCAAGATTGGCACTCGCATTGAGATCGGGAGAGGCATCTTCCAACTCATCGAAGCGGCGCAGTATTTCCAGTTCTTCAGGCGAGAGCTGGCTTTCATCGAAAGGGGAAAACAGGTCACTCATCGAACGCGGACATTCCTATGCGCTGGACGATATCTGTCAGGAGCAGGCGCACGTCCAGCACGAGCGCTCCATGGAAGTTGCCCTTCACCGCGCCAGCGGGCAAGAGCGCGAGCCAACTTCCAGCACTGTCAACCGCACCAACAGTAACTGGCGCGTCAACGCTATCAGCCTCAATGGTATCAGATGTATCGAATGCGTGTACCTGCTCAGGAGGTATCGTCAGCGTCATGCCGATCTCCGGGATAAGCAGGCCGAGCGGCGGCTCCTCTTCGTCGACAGGTATTGTCACCAGGAGCGCACCTTCGGCAGGCTGCTCCATCAATGGATGGCGGCTATTGGTAAGGTAGGCAGTCAGGTCGACGACGGCCAGTGTATTCCCGCGCCAGGCCACCAGCCCGATCATCCATCCGGGCATGGCCGGTAGAAGCGCGAAACGGTGCGTGGGGAGCACGACCTGACTCAATGCTTCCAAAGGCAGTAAACAGTGACCGCTGCTCCCGGCCAGACGGCATTCCAGGTACTCCTCGTGCCTGATGCTGTGCTGTGCGCGGGCTGCCTGCCGGTGTGCAAGCGCCCAGAATTCATCATCGCTGAGCCGCTCGAGAGAGGAAGCCAGCGAATTGTCGAAGAATGCAGGAATAGCGGCGCTGTGTTGCTCTGTCAAATCAGGATACGACCCTCAGGTGAGAACGAACGATTGACATCACTTCATGCGCTTTAAACGGCTTGGTGATGTAATCTTTGGCACCGGCCAGGCGACCTTTCAGCCGATCGATCACGCCATCGTGTGAGGTCAGCATGACGATCACGGTATTGTTGTACTGCTGCTTTGTTTTGAGACGACGGGCGATTTCGTAGCCATCCAGGGTGGGGAGACCGATATCAAGGATCACCAGGTCAGGGATGGGGCCACCTGGTTTTGCTAATGCATTCAACGCCTCAAAGCCGTCGCCGTAGCTGACAGATTCAAAGCCTTCACGTTTCAGGCTGGTTTCCATGATCTTACGAACCGTCAGCGAGTCGTCAACGATCATTACCAGTTTACCCATACATATCCTCTCTCTTCCTACCACACTCCGAACTTCCACACCACAGAAATAGTGCATTGAAAAACAGCTCAGGAATGTCCTGTCCTGTTCTGCAAGCCCAGTCCAGCCCACAGGGAAACAAGATACATGGCCCCTGGAGTAATCGAGCATAAATACGTAACCCATGTTTAATGGTACCATAGACCTTTACAAAGTGCAACCCGTTTGCCATAAAGATTACCTTAAAATCCGTTCACAAATGGGCGTAGGGCCGATTGATCGAGCGCCTACGGACGTGTCCACAGCTAGGTGCGGGGGAGTTCGCGCAAGAATTTTTCCAGGGCGCGGTACCGGAACTGACGGGTGAAGTCGACGATGTTGGAGTGCGGGCTGCGGGGAAGCTTTTGCAGCTCGTTCTGCGCCAGAGAACGCAGCAGCGGAACGTCCTCCTGCCAGGCCACGCTGAGCATGATTTCGGGCAGCTCATCGTCGATGCTGTGCGCGTCTACTCGTTTCAGCCAGAGGGTGAAGAGACGCTCCAGCCAGCGCTGGCGGGCAGGCGCGGTCAGCAAGGGCGAGAGGGTGATGGTGTTTTCGTCGAATATGGTATTGCTGCTGGCCTCGCCAAGCAACGTTTCCAGCGCGGGAGTCGCGGCGTCGATAGCCTCGTCGAGGATGGACAGCAGCGCGGGCGAACGTTCTTGCAGGCGCTCGTCCAGCATGAGAGCGTAGATGTCCAGCGCGCCGTAATAGTCCTGCTGTTCGGCGCGCAGTTCCGCCTCTTGCGAGACTTTCGCCAGATCGGTGATGATGGCCCGTGGCTGCTCTCCCTGTTCCAGGCGCTTCGTGTAGCCTTCGATGCGCTGGCGATACATCTCAACATCGAGCGGCAAGGGGCTGAGGGGCTTGAAGAGATCGTTTTCGTCTCCGCCGAAATCCCAGTCATCCGTCTCCTCGACATCCACCTCTGTTTCCCCGCTATTCTCACTATCCTCGCTGTCTCCCGTGTCTCCCACATCCGCGTCGTAGCCCTCTTCGACTTCCAGCAGATAGGGAGGAGGGCTGGATGGAATATCGAGAAAAGCCTCTATCTCCGCACGCAGCAGGGGATGGCGGAGAATGAGCACTCTCACCAGTTCGATCAGGTCTTCTCTATTGCTTTCTTGCAAGCGCTGCTCGAAATCTGCATCCATCAAGGCTTCCTTACATCAGGTGTGTTGACGTACAACAATGGGCAGTGTAAAGGTGAAGGTACTGCCCTCTCCAGGGATACTCTCGGCGCTGATGCGCCCTCCGTGCGCCTCGACGACATGGCGTGCGATCGCCAGGCCCAGTCCGCTGCCTACGCCGCCCGGTCCGATATAACTGGATTTTGAACGAGCGCGGTCCGCTTTGTAGAAACGCTCGAAGATACGCGCTAACTCCTCTGGACGAATGCCTACGCCTGTATCGCGTACAAAAAAGCGCTGTACACGTCCTTCTTCTCCCGTCCCTATCACCACTGTGCCGCCCGAAGGAGTAAATTTGATGGCATTGTGTACAAGGTTGACAAGCACACGCGCTATCTGTTTGCTGTCCGCGGCCACCAGTGTCTCTCCCCGCGTGATTTCCGTTCTAAGTGTGACACGGTGGCGCTGTGCCAGAGGTAACATACGCGCCATGACTTCGCGCACCAGTTGTTCCGCGCCTACCGGCTCCATGGTCATGGGCATCTGCCCGGACTCGATGCGGGCCAGCTCGAGCAGCTCAGAAACCAGCCCGCTGAGGTGCAGCACCTCGGTCTCGATCTTCTCGACAAACTCCTGCGCTCTCTCGGTATCTGTCTCAATCGCGTCTTCCAGCGTCTCCGCCAGCAGGCGCACAGAGGCCAGGGGAGTGCGCAGTTCGTGCGAGATATTGGCAATAAAATCACGCCGCACTCGCTCAAGGCGGCGCAATTCGCTCAAATCCTCGATGGTAATGGCAAAGTAGGCATAGGTGTGCGCTGCGCCTGGCTCCTGCGTGGTGGGTTGATGCGCAAGCGGGGCGACCGTGAGTCGCCAGGAGGTGCCGCCCTCCGTTCCCTTTGTCCCCTCTACTACCTCTGCCCGCTCGTATTCCCCCTTGCGCTGCGTACCCGTCTGGATGCTTTCCTGCACCAGTGAGAGCATCTCCTGATCGGGAACCAGTTTCCCCAGTCGTTGCCCCGGCAACACGAGCTGCGCCTGCGCAAACAACCGCCGCGCATATGCGTTGCAGAAATGCACTGCAAGCTCGCGATCAATCACAAGCACCGGCCACGGAAGCGCCTCCAGGAGTTCCGTAAAGAAATGCTGGTAATTGATCTGGTTCACGTCAGCCATGCAAAAGCCTCGAAAGACAGTTCATCAATACGTTCGGCTAGCATTATACCATGCGACGCAACAGCTAACCGTAGGTGCCGATTGATCGGCCTCTGGTCGGGGCCGATAATGAACTTTCACAACCAAGATCGGTCATTCTGTAGGCGGTCGATGTATCGCCGCATCGCCGATTGATCGGCCTTCTAAGCGGGCCGATCAATCGGCGGGCAGAAATGCACCGCCTACAAGATTGCCGGTTTTGGTCGTTCAAATTCATAATCGGCGGTGTGCTCGATCAATCGGCACCTACGGCTATTCCGCTATCATTCACAGTTCCCCGGTTTGAGCTATCGCTCAGTCTTCCTTCTTTTCGCCAAGCTCCTTCTCGATCCAGTCCAGCGGACTGTCATTATCCTCTTTTTCTTGCGGCTGTGGCTGGGGTTGAGGTTGAGGTTGAGGTTGCGGCTGAGGATATGGTTGCGGCTGGGGTTGAGGTTGAGGTTGAGGTTGCGGATTGGGTACAGGCTTTCGCTTGTCCGGGTCGGATTGTGTCGGAATCTGAAGCACCTGTCCGGGTTTGATGAGATTGGGGTTGTTGCCGATCACGTGCTGATTGGCGGCATAGATCGTGTCCCAATCTTCTGGATCGTTGTAGGCGCGTTGCGCAATTGCCCACAGGGTATCCCCGCTTTGTACGGTGTACTTCGAACCTGGTGTAATGTGTCCCGATTGTTGAGCCATTTGATTCTCCTTCTCTTTTTCTGAGATCAATGTGTACTCTCCAATGAGCAGGTAAATGGGAAAGAGGGCCTTGTCTGTTTCCGATGGAAGCTTATCCAACGGAAGTATAACATACAATTCATTATTCTACCAGTGTAAAATAGAGCAATTAAAGCTCAGCAAAAACAAACGCAAAATCAAGTAATCATGTGTTCAAATGATGTATAAATAAGCCATCACCGCCTGGTTGTTAGCCATGTTCCTTCCACAAACATCTGTCCATATTTCCACTTGAAAAAGAAAATTCCCCCTGTTATACTCTAGTCAAACAGGTAGCAGGCTTGACGGGTACACAAAAATAGTATGAAACTCCTCTGCAAATTTTTGCTGCCCGCGGCGTATAGCAAGAAGAGAAATATTTTTCTGATTCCCTTTTATGTCCTCGTGGAAGATGTATGCTGAACGCGAATAAAACAAAGGGAGTGACCTGTATGATTGATCAAAATTCTAGCCAGAGCGATGTAATGTCAAATGGTGGCGGACCTTCACCCTCGCTTTCACCCGCGGTCGATGCTGCGAGCGCAGTCGCGGGCAGGAAGGCCGCGGCTATCCACGATGCCTTTTTGTTGGGGTGGAGCATTCAAGAACTCAAAAGCCGGGTGCTGCTCGGCGCGTTGGGTCTGGGGTCTTCATCACCCGTGGTTGAAAAGCCCCTTGCCACCCAGGCTTCCCAGGTTGCCGCCCCCGCCGCCCCCGCTTCCCCCACGCCTTTAAGCACGGTTGATACATTGCTGCATGCGCTCCTGCCACCAGCCCTCGCCGCGGTATCCGCCGGGCCAGCGCCACAAAAAACAGCCGGAAGCACGAATAGCAAACTCGTTCAAACCAACGATTGGAGAGCCATTTTTATTCGTGTCGCCGTTATTCACAGCCAGTGCTTTCCCGCCAGTACGACGGCGAACACGCCGTATGATCCATCGCCAACACGCCCCATTAATGAAACGTTCCCGTATCTCTATCCTGACACGACCGATGGTTCTTCGGATTATGCCCTCGTTGGCATCAATGAAACAGGGAGCGTCGGCATCAGTAACTTTGGTGATGATCAACAAATGGGAAATTTCGCGCTCTACGATGTCACGCGCCGGGCGCTCAACTGCCTGGCCTTGCTCTACATGAATGCGGTGGGAAGCCTGATCCCTGATGTGATCACCGGCTATCAGAAGCGTATCGTGCAGTCGATCTTCAGCCATGTGCAAGCATCGGAAATCTTTTCAGATGTAGCGACACAGGACAGCCTGGACAAGCAAGTCTTAGAGGCCGTCGCTGAAAATCTGGAGGAGGACGCGGTAAGAATACTACAAGCCTATGTCTACGAAACATCCGCCCATCCTTCCCAGGAAGCCCTCAATCTGGCGATCAAAATCCTCAGCTTTCTGGTGGCTCGCTTTCTGGAAAGCTGGTATGGCTATCAGCGCGAGAATTTCTATGTAGGTGGACACTTTAAAAACAACGAGTTGGAGTTACTGGGCTACGAAGCAGGCTGTTCGCTCTCGTCGTTTTCATGGAGCATTTCCCTGATGACGACGCTGTTGGAGAAGGAATGCCAGCGTGAGCCGGATTCACTGAAACTCCAGGAGCGCCTTTCGGCCACCTGGCTTGGTGTTTTCCAGAACGCTTCGCTCAACCTTGTGGAGCGGCAGATTTCCGCGCTCGGCCCGGCCCTGGATGATGCGTTCTTTGTGCTCAAGAAAGTGCCACGCCCGGCGGCAGGCGAGAAGCCGGGGCCGGAGCAGCCCAGTCGCGCTATCCACGCCATCACCTATAGCCTCACCTACTGGCAGCGCGCCATTCAGTGGATCTGCCAGCCTTCCCCCGCCACTATGCAGGTTACAACGGCGACCCCGGTCACGGTCGATACAACAACGAAGGTGGAGGCTCCCGCCAGCACCGCCGTTGTCAATACGACGGCGGACGCGCAGATCAGGACAACGACCACCATTACCGCTGCCCTGGCGGATGAAAACGCGGGTTCTCCAACCTTGACCGTGGAATTGTCGCAGCAACTGCGACAGGCGTTGGTCGATCAGGCCGGCATCTGGTGCGCCTTGATGCTCGGCGAGCAGACGCTGAACTCCTTTGACACGGAAAGCGTGACGCGGAGGATCATGTCGACCATCATGCAAAATTTTGAGAACACCGTGAGACAGGAAGTGACCCAGCGTTCTGATGATACTGCTAAGCGCTACAGAGTTCCCATCATTGCCGGCGGCATCGTGCTGCTCGTCATTCTCGCGGGAGGCGCTGCGCTGCTGGCGCTCACAGGTCAATTGCAGAGCCTCGTGGCCGTCATCGGCATCCTCGTCGGCGGCATCATAACGACCGTGACGGCGTTTTTTACCAGGCTGAACTCTCTTGTGTCTCCGCCAGAAGGGCAAGGTGCTGCGAAAAACATAGCGTCGACCGCCGGTGGCGCGGCCCTGTTGGGTGGTTTGCTGACACTGGCCGGTGGCGAGGTAGCCAGCATCTTCCAGAATGCCTACAAGCAAATCCGGCTTGAATTCGACGATCTCAATCATAACGTCGCTATCAGCTACCCCCTGATCGACTTCTTTGTCCTGCATTCACCAAAGCCCGACCAGGAGATCAAAGATGGCTACGTCTTTCTGACAAAGGTCGTGCTGCCGAACAACGAGCTAAAGGACGATATTGACAATGTTTCCCGCGCCGCCTTCGGCCCCCTCGGCACCCTGCTTTCCTCACCCCAGAACCTCATCACCACGTTCCAGAATGTTTCAAAGCCAGGGGTACAGAATCCACCTACTGATCTCGTGCAAAGGAACTAAACCGAGTAGCCACATTGACGAGAACAGCTCTTAATGATCTCTTTTTTGTGTCGCAGGCGCTCTCGTGCCCGGATGAGTTCTCGTTGTAACTGATCAAGGTCGCGACAACACACATTGCCTAACTCCACGCGTTTGAGAGAATTCCAGATGCCCTCATCGGGGTTGAGGTCAGGAGCATAGCCGGGCAGTTGTTCCAGGTGCAAGCGTCGAGCAGCTCCTCTCTTGAGAAACTTTTTGATCTCCTCGCCGCGATGAATGGGGGCTCCATCCCAGATCACCACCACCTTGCCAGAAATCTTGCGCAAGAGCACGCGCAAGAAGCCCACCACCGCCTTGCCATCATAGGATGTCGGACGCACTTGCAGGAACAATCGTCCATCGAGAGTGATCCCACTGATGGATGAGAGGTGATCGCGGGTCAAGGGCACGCGCAGCACCGGCGTCTGTCCGCGTGGTGCCCAGGTCCGCACTGCCATCGGCAGCAGATAAAATCCGGCTTCATCTACCCAGACGATAGTGGCCTTCTCCTGTTCGGCTTTTTTTTAATGGCGGGCCAGCGCTGCTCGTTCCATTGCTTGATGGCTTCTTCGTTGCGCTGCGTGGCACGCTCAATCGGCTCTTGCCGACTCCAGCCTGCCTGGCGCAGCAGTCGTCCCACATGATCGCGGTGATAGCGCACCCCAAAGGTACGCTCAATCACCTCGGCCACCCGACTGGCCGTCCACACATCGCCTCGAAAGCCATACGCCTCAGCTCCCTTGGCTAACAAGGCCGGAATCTGCGCCTTTTGCTCCGCACTCAGTCGGGGTTTGACCCCTATGGGTGGATGGGCCTTGAGGGCTTCAACGCCTCCTTCTCGCCCTCGCTTCATCCACTGACTCACTGCTCCTTTACTCACTCCTAACGCTTGCGCGATTTTGTTTTGTGACCAGCCTTGTTCTTTGAGTTGCCAGGCTCGTTTGCGTCGTTCTTCTCGCCAATCGGCTTTTTTCGGTGCTCCCATACCTCCTATTTTACCACCGTTTACTTCCCTCTGCCGAGATCAGTATGTTCTCAGGAATTCGTCGTCACACGTTTCCAGACAGCTTGCAGGGCTGAGCTGTAGAGGCCGGGATGTTTGCTCAGCAGGCTGCGCAGGAGGGAGAAGAAGGTGCTATCCATGCCGATGATGGGTAATTCGAGCAGGGCGCGCTGGAGAATTTGATGGCCTGCTGGAGAGCGGAAGAGGCCGTAGAGCGCGTCAATATCCGCGTTGGAGTTCATGCGATCCAGCGCCCAGCGCAGCCAATCCTCGATCTTGAGATAGTGGCCCAGGCGACCGGCCTGTGAGAGGTTGCGCAGGTAGGCTCTGATCGCGCCGCGTTCGCCGTTCAATACTTCGCTGGCGACCGCGTGAGCCGCCAGCCGCCCACTGATCAGCGCGGGATAGATACCGCCGCCCGTTGCCGCTCCACACAGCCCGGCGGCA
>DASTKE010000398.1:0-2498 GCA_035716105.1 Ktedonobacteraceae bacterium
CGACGATCACCGTTGAGCCAGACCGTCAGCGCGAGCCAGAGAAACGTCACCAGATTAAAGATGGAAAGCGCCAGCGCGATGGTCTGGAAGATATGCTCAGGCGCGAGCAAAGTTTGCAGCGGCATCTCACTCCTCGTTGTAAAGCGGCACCCATTCGCCCCGGCGATCCTGCACCAGCGCCTGCCCGTTCTCATCCCAGACGATCATACGATTGAGCGTATAGATCAGCGTAGCTCGTGCGCGTGCCACTTTGTCATCAACTGCTGTGTCGCTCAGACCCCAGGCGGCGTAAATGCGCCCGTTGGTGCGACTGACCGCCCGTTTATCGTGCAGGTTGAGCCGCGCCGCAATCTGTTCGTTGGTCATACCCTGTGCCACCAGCTCGGCCACGCGCAGTTCGTTTGGCTCCAGCAGCGCACGCGGCGATTGCTCATCCAGGTCGCGCACCTCCTGCACACGGTCCTCGATTTCGGGATCGACCAGGCTGCGGCCATTGATGGCGTCGCGCAGCAGCGGTACCAGCATACTTGGGAGCAAGTAGTTGCTTTTGCGCACATACGCATAGTGTGTCAGGATACCGGAGGCGCGAAATTCGCGGTAATATTCATCATCATCCTGAATGGAATAGAAGACCACAGGCATACGCGGGCGCTCGCGGCGAATAGCCACGGCAGCGGCCACGCCGCTCATGGCCCGGCGTCCTACCTGCGGGTCTTGCAGCTGCACATCCATCAAGATCACATCCATCTCAAGTTCCAGCGCACGCGCCAGCGCCTCGCGTCCCGTCGCGGCCTCGCCCACCACCTGCACCGAACCCGTCGCCTGCAAACCCTCTTTCAAAGCTCTGCGCAGCGGCCCATGATCGTCAACCAACAACACCTTACTGATCGTCATAAAACAACACCTCGATAACACACTTCTCCCGGTAGTATATCAGTTTCGGGACAAACTATACAGCATTCGAGGCCAGAAAAACATGCACACAAAAAACATATCAATTGCGCCCCTATGTCATGAGGGTGCGCGGGTCAGTGTTTGCACCGCAGAGCACAACACCCACACGTTCGCCCTCCTGGGGACGGTAGGCACCGGAGAGCAGCGCCGCCAGCGCGGTTGCGCCGGCGGGTTCGACCACCAGCCGCAATTCATCCCAGAGGAGACGTTGGGCAGCAAGGATAGCGACATCTGTCACGAGAACGGCATCGTGCAGCGACTGGGAGGCAATGCCCAGAGCAATTGTTCCGGCCCTGCGTGCTCCCAGCGCGTCTACGGCGACGCCACCTACCTGCACATCGACTGGCTTGCCTGCCTGAAGCGCCTGGTAGAGCGTAGGAGCGCTTTCCGGCTCGATGCCAACGAGACGCACGCTTCGCCCATACCAGGCGGCTATGCCAGCAATCAAGCCGCCGCCGCCAACGGCAACCAGCAGCGTACTCAGGTCGGGAGCCTGCTGCGCCAGTTCGCGGCCCAGCGTTCCCTGTCCGGCGACAACTTCGGGCTGGTCATAGGCGTGAACAACCAGCGCGCCCGTCTCCGCCGCTCGCCGCTCGCTGGCTGCCAGTGCATCGGCATAGGCCGCGCCTCCAATGACGACCTGCGCTCCATAGCGGCGCAGCAGCGCGACCTTCGCCGGAGAGCAGACGTCAGGCACAAAAATCTCGGCGGGACAGCCCAACCGTTGAGCGGCATAGGCGACCGCGACGCCATGATTGCCACCCGACGCGGCGATCACCCCTGCTGTTGGTAACGACTGCGAGAGCATACGGTTAAACGTGCCGCGTGGCTTGAACGAACCGGTGTGTTGCAGTTGTTCCAGTTTGAGCACGATGCGCGCCGGAATATCCCAGGTACCGTACTCAAGTTCGATGATGGGCGTGCGCCGGATATAGGACGCGACGCGGACAGCAGCAGCTTCGATCTCAGTAGAGGAAACAGTGGACATAGACATGTTATCCTTTCCAGAAGCGCATCTTTTCCGGCCTCTGGCATGTAGAGAGGTATTCCTGATAGATATCAGGCTATCATAGCTGGTTAGAGTATGTCAATTGAAGATTCTCCGACGGGTGAGCGTCAAGTGTTTGCAAAGGGACACCGAAGCCACCCAACACGCCTGCAAACACTTGACGCTCACCCTTCCCCGGCAAAGCCATTGACAAAGCTCACTCACCCATTTTATGCTTGCAGAAGACACCGTCTCTACTTCAGCTTCGTAGAACTAACCGTCAAGCTCGTCAGGCAGTCTATGCAGCCACGCGGGCTGTCCTGGCAACTAGAAGGGATCACAAGGAACACTCATGGAAGTTACTACTACTGTTACCCACCCGCTGGAACCGCTTACTCCCGAAGAAATTGCTGCTGCCGTTGCCATCGTGCGGGCGCATTCGGCAAACTCCGAGCAACTGCGCTTCGTCTCGGTGACGCTGCACGAACCGCCGCGAGATGTTATGCTCAGCTTCAAACCAGGGGACGAGGTGCCGAGAGAAGCCTTTCTGGTGCTG
>DASTKE010000399.1:0-4690 GCA_035716105.1 Ktedonobacteraceae bacterium
CATCGAACACACCCGGCTCTACCAGACAGCTCGCGAGCACTATGCCTTCGCACAGGCACTGGCAAATATCGCCACACGCCTGAACTCCACACTCATAGAGCCTGCCGAAATCCACCAGGCCATTTGCAGCGAGGGAGCCAATGCCCTGCGAGCCGACTATGCCCTGCTCTACCGCGCTGAGGACGATGGACAGATGGTGCCGCTCGCCGTCTATGTCAGCGAACAGGAACTGCCCATCGCAGCCGAAGAGTGGCCTATTCTCAATGCCCGTGACACCGAAGCGCAGGCGCTGAACCTGTTGCAACCGTCACTGGTGACGATCCAGCCAATCTCCCCACGCAATCTTTCTACCACACAGGGCCTGCTGCCCGCACGGGTCTCAGCGCCCTTACCAGGAACGTACCGGCAATCATTTTCGCTTGATGGGCAACCATCTCCCCTGCGCGAGATACTGGCGGAGCGCCACGTACAAACGGCTATTCTCGCGCCGCTGATCGCCTACGGCGACGCCGTTGGGCTACTCATCCTTGGCCGCTCAGTACCACCGACCACCTACGAAAAAAACGCATTCGCGATCAGCGACCTTTCCCTGGCGCAGGATTTCTCGGAGCAGGCAGCCGTCGCGTTCAACAACGCGCAGCTTTACCAGCAGCAGCTTGCCGCACACCATCGCCTGCAAAATCTGGATCAGCTCAAAGACCAGTTCATGATTACAGCCTCGCACGAACTGCGCACCCCACTGACCGCCGTGCTGGGCTATCTCGAACTGCTGGCCGAGTACGACGAAATGCTGCCAGCCGAACAGCGCCGCGAGTTCTTTCAGAAGGCGCAGCGCAGTTGTGACGAACTGGTAGTCATGCTGGACAACGTCATGGATGCCAGTCGCCTGGAAACTGAGGCGGGTCTGCGTCCTCCCCATCTGGAAGCGACCTCTGTGCATGATATGATCAAAAGCGTGATCGACCTGATCGAGCCGCAGTTGACCAAAGAGGAGCGAGAATTGCATATGCATATTCCCCCACGCCTGTTTGTCCAGGCTGATCCGGGGAGATTACGCCAGGTGCTCATGAATATCAGCACCAACGCCCTGAAATATTCGCCGCCGCGCACGCCGATTGCCTATTCGGCCTACACTGTCATGGACCAGGAGCCTTACGCGGTCATCAGCATAGCAGACAGGGGCAAGGGCATAGCCCCGGAGGATCAGCCGCAGCTCTTCCAGCGTTTTATGCGGCTGGAAAGCGATCTCAACAGCCCTATACGCGGCTCCGGCCTCGGCCTCTACATCTCGCGCCGCCTGGTCGAAGCCATGAACGGCAAGATATGGATCGAGAGCAACGGCGTTCCTGGCGAAGGCACCATCTTCCACATCCAGTTTCCCCTTGCGAATTAGTAAGAGGTGAGGTATCGCCCTCCCAAGCGTTCTCTTACAACACAACAGGCCACCCGCAAGGGGATGGCCCTACTAGACTCCGTCGGCTCTGCAAGCCGCGCTCCTCGCGTCTAGTAGGGCCATCCCCTTGCGGGTGGCCTGCCAAACCCTCGCATCTTACCGACTCGCAAGTCTACTTCTTTGCCTCTTTATTCGCGGCGGCAGCAGCCTCGGCCTGCTTTTTTACCAGCGGGGGAACATGCTGCTCACAGAAGCGGAATGTGCGGCCACCCGGCAGCAACTGCGCATAGGCAGCCGGTTCCCCACACGTATCGCAGCGTCCCACGTGCGTTTTTACAGCTTTCATACAAAGAAACTCCTCAACACCTCTATGCAAGAGAAAGCGGCCACAGCCAGCCGCTTCCATGCTCATTGATTATCTCCCTGTATTATATCACGTTTGAGCAGCCTGAACATTGTGGTATTGGAACAAGGGTCTGCGTCCTTTGAGGGGAAACAGGAAGTCCGTAGGGGCAATGCCTTGTGCCAGCCGCATTCGGGGAATGATGAAGGCAGCCCGCCTCCTTGCTGTTGTGGAGGCGGGCGTCCGTCTCTCGCCGTCTCTGTCCCCCGGACAGCCTCCCGGACGGCCTCAAGGCATCGCCCCTACGGACATCCCCCGCAAGGACGCAGACCCTGGAACAAGAGAGTCACCGGAGCAAACGACTCCAGGGCGCGGGACTGCCAGCTGAGAGGCGCTCAAGCAACCCGGCAACAATCAGGCCAGGACCAGTCAGCCAGCAATCGGGGGTGGTTCAGAGACGTTCTTCATCCGCGCCAGTTTCAGCAGTTGTCCCAGGCCAGGCCGCTGCCCGTACATGAGGACGCCGTAGCGATACAGGCGGGCGGCGAACCAGGTGCAGGCAAGAATGGCCACCAGCATCAAGGCGATTGTCACGACGATCTCCCACCAGGCAGCCGTACCCAGCGCAAGACGTACCAGCATCAACATCGGGGTCCAGAAAGGGACATACGAGAGTACCTTCGCCCAGGTTGCATCAGGAGAAGCGACCTCGAGATAGACCAGAATCCATCCAATGACGACCAGCATCGTCAGAGGCATGATCGCGTTCTGCACCTCATCCTGCCGTTTGACCATCGCAGCCAGTCCGGCATACAGGGTAGCATACAGGAAGAACGCCAGGAGAATGTAGACTAGAAACAGGAGGTAGAACGGGATGGACTCACTGATGAGGTACTGGATGAAGCCCCCCGCGTTCGCCCCGAACAGCGCGGCCTGGAGAGGGGCTTGCAGCAGCAGCGCACCTATGCCGACCACCACCAGGCAGGCCATCTGTGTCAGGCACGCCGCCCCGATGCCCACGATCTTGCCAGCCAGCAGTTGAAATGGGGTCGCGGCATTCACCAGAATTTCCATCACCCGGCTGCTTTTCTCTTCCGCCACTCCCGCCGCGACAATACTGGCGTAGATCGAGACAGAGATATAGATCAGGAAAGGACCAGCAAAGGCGAGGATATATCCTGCGGCCACTTGATTCGCCGGGCGAGTGTTCTGGCTCTGCTGGGTGTACACGACCGCCAGGTTGGGAGGGGCAAAGAGGCTGCGTATTTGAGCTGGCGTGAGGCCCAGGCGATGAGCGACATCGAGAACGTTAAGCTGCTGGATCAGAGCCTGGATATTGGGCAGGTTACTGTCGCTGCTGGAACTGGCATTGGTGTCATAGGTAAAGCGCAAATCCTGGTTTGCCGCACGAGCAAACACCAGCAGGATGTCCAGCTTGCCATTCTTGACCTGGTTTTGTAGACTACCCAGGTCAGCAGACGGCTGGCTGGTAATAGTATAGGGAGCAGAGCTTCCGGTGTTCGTGCCGTTCAGTTCTGTATTGATGTATGAGGTCAGTGCAGTTTCATTCAGGCCAGCTATCGTACCCGCGTTATTCACTACCACTAGATGGGTTTGCGAACTTGTCCGCGCAGTAATCAACAGCACAATCGTCGGGATAAAAGCGGCCAGGAACACGATCACCAGGAGGATCACGCTGGTGATGATGAAACTGCGCTGCGTAATGCGATTTTTATATTCGCGCCCGATAATCAGGCGAATGTTGCGCCAGTTATGGAGTGCAGCGGCACCGCCCGAGCCGACGGCTACGGATGTATGCTCCTGTTCCGGCAGATCCTGCGCCGGTGTCTCTCTTTGCGGTGTTCCCATGGTTTTCTCTGGCATGGTCTCATTCCTCTTTCTCTATACTGAAAGCACGGATGATGGAGCATCCGGCAGTGCGCTCGCGCCCACCAGCTCAATGAAGATGTCGGTCAGTGATGGCTCGGTCAGCTCGAAACGGCTGATCATTCCGCCGTGTTGCAGCGCCGCCTCCACGATCAGGTTGGAGTTGAGATCGGCCTGCAGCTGCATCTCGATGTAGTCCTGCCGGCGTTTGGTAACGTGTACTCCCGTCAGCGTATCAAGCCAGACGGCTTCCGGGTCGTTGTCGAGTTTGAGGCGTGCCACGTTGTGCCCGTGCTGGCGTTTGATCTCGCGCACACTGCCCTGGACAACGCTCTGCCCTTGATTAATAATCACGATATCCTGGCACAGTTCCTCGGCCTGCTCCAACTGGTGCGTGGAGAAAATGATGGTCTTGCCCCGGCGATGCATCTCCAAAAACGCTTCTTTCAGCACATTCGCGTTGACCGGATCCAGGCCGCTAAACGGTTCATCCATGACCAGAATCATCGGGTCATGCAGGATGGTCGCCAGAAACTGCACCTTCTGCTGATTGCCTTTCGATAGTTCTTCGATCTTCTTCTTACGATTCGCGCTGATCTGAAACCGTTCGAGCCATTCAGTCAATGCTTTTTCAGCATCCTGCTTCGATAAGCCATTCAGCCGCGCCAGGAACAGCAACTGCTCATCGACGCGCATTTTTGGATAAAGCCCGCGCTCTTCGGGCAGATAGCCGAAGAATCGGCGTGGTACCTCGCGCACATTCCTGCCATTCCAGGTGATCAAGCCGCTATCCGGGCGCAGGATATCGAGAATTATGCGCATCGTCGTCGTCTTCCCCGCGCCATTAGCGCCCAGGAAGCCAAAGAGTGCGCCCTCTTTCACTTCCATAGACAGGTCTTTGATCGCCTGAAAGTGCGCAAATGACTTATTGATATGTTCGACAGTAAGACTCACAATAACTTACTCCTTCTCTATTGCAGAACAGCCAGAACTGTTCCGCCCAGCCGATCAAGCCGGTCATTGACCAATTTCCTGTGCAGATGGGCCAGATGACAACCGCTTGCCGA